>JADCDC010000300.1 GCA_020252385.1 Aestuariivirga sp. | reverse complement strand
GTCAAGATCAAGTTCGAGCCGGGCGAGCCCGGGTCAGGTTTTGTCTTTGAGAGCACCGTGGTCGGTGGTTCAGTGCCGAAGGAGTATGTCCCCGGCGTGCAGAAAGGCATCGAGTCCGCCAAGGAGAACGGCCTTCTTGCCGGCTTCCCGGTCATCGACTTCAAGGCGACCCTCTACGACGGTGGTTTCCACGACGTGGACTCCTCAGTCCTGGCCTTCGAGATTGCGTCCCGCGCCGCCTTCCGCGAACTGCGGGAGAAGGGTGGGTCCCGTCTGCTCGAGCCGGTCATGAAGGTCGAGGTCCTGACGCCCGACGAGTACATGGGCGACGTCATCGGCGACCTGAACAGCCGCCGGGGTCAGATCCAGGGTACCGAAACCCGCGGCAACGCCCAGGTGGTCACCGCCTTCGTGCCGCTCGCCAACATGTTCGGCTACATCAACGCGCTGCGCTCATTCTCGCAGGGCCGCGCCAACTTCACGATGCAGTACGACCATTACGAGACGGTGCCGCAAGCGGTCGCCGATGAAGTGATCAAGAAGTACGCCTAACCCCGAACCAACCCCAATCTAGAGGACAGGCCCGGAGAGGGCTGGAGCTTGAAATGGCCAAAGAGAAATTCGAACGCAATAAGCCTCACTGCAACATCGGCACGATTGGTCACGTTGACCATGGCAAGACGACGCTGACGGCTGCGATCACGATGACGCTTGCGAAGTCGGGCGGCGCGACGGCGAAGAAGTATGACGAGATTGACGCGGCTCCTGAGGAGAAGGCGCGGGGGATCACGATCAACACGGCGCACGTCGAGTATGAGACTCAGAACCGTCACTATGCGCACGTGGACTGCCCTGGGCATGCGGACTACGTGAAGAACATGATCACGGGTGCGGCTCAGATGGACGGCGCGATCCTGGTGGTGAGCGCGGCGGACGGTCCGATGCCTCAGACGCGCGAGCACATCCTGCTGGCCCGCCAGGTGGGTGTTCCGGCTCTGGTGGTCTACATGAACAAGGTGGACCTGGTGGATGACGCCGAGCTTCTGGACCTGGTTGAGATGGAGGTGCGCGAGCTCCTGTCGTCTTACAACTTCCCGGGCGATGATATTCCGATCGTGAAGGGTTCGGCGAAGGTGGCCATCGACGGTGGCGACCCGATCCTGGGCGAGAACTCGATCCTGGAGCTGATGACGCAGGTGGATGCGTACATTCCGCAGCCTGAGCGTCCTGTGGACCTTCCGTTCCTGATGCCTGTGGAAGACGTGTTCTCGATCTCGGGCCGCGGCACGGTTGTGACGGGTCGGATCGAGAAGGGCATCGTGAAGGTGGGCGAGGAAGTCGAGATCGTCGGCATCCGTCCGGTCCAGAAGACGGTGTGCACGGGCGTTGAGATGTTCCGCAAGCTCCTGGACCAGGGGCAGGCGGGCGACAATGTCGGCGTGCTGCTGCGGGGCACGAAGCGCGAGGACGTGGAGCGCGGCCAGGTTCTGTGCAAGCCGGGCTCGATCACGCCGCACACGAAGTTCGTGGCGGAGGCCTATATCCTGACGAAGGAGGAGGGCGGTCGTCACACGCCGTTCTTCACGAACTATCGTCCTCAGTTCTACTTCCGGACGACGGACGTGACGGGGATCATCCGCCTGAAGGAAGGCGTTGAGATGATCATGCCGGGTGACAACGCCGAGCTGGACGTGGAGCTGATCACGCCGATCGCGATGGACCAGGGCCTTCGGTTCGCCATCCGCGAGGGTGGCCGGACGGTGGGCGCCGGGGTGGTCTCGAAGATCGTCGAGTAGATCCTCGCCCATCCCCCGGCCCAGCCGGGACACAACAGGGGCCGCGGAGGAAACTCCGCGGCCCTTTCTGCTTGTCTGCGACCGATCTTCAGCGATCTCCGGCCCCTACCCAGGCTCTTTCAGGGGTCCGATGGAGCTGAGGTGGTGGAAGCTAGACGTCGGGTAACGTCGCGAGCCTGAGCGAGACGCTCGGTGAAGACAGGCAGGCGTTCCCAACTCGCCGCAAAGGCCAGGACATAGGACATCTGTGCGAACACGGTTCCGGGGGTGGCGTCCGGTTGGGCGATCAGCACCAAGACGCCCAGGATCATGAACAGCAGGAACAGCCAGTTGACCGCATACACGCCGATTTCGGAGTCTGAGCGCGCTACACGGAGCCTGCGCCAGGCCTCCAGGTGAGAGCGGACCCTTTCGGCATCCTCGGAGCGAAGAACATCCAGATCCTGGTCGGTGCGATCATTGAGCGCCCGATTCAGGCGGTTCATCCGGCGGGCATAGATGCGGTCCATGCCGAGCAGGATCAACGCGACGGCAAGAGCTGCAGCGCCGACCCGCCAATCATACCAGACGGAGATGGCGAGGGAGCCGGCCCCGGCGACCAGGGCGGAGAGGGCCTCCGGCACGCTGCGCTCGTAGGTCTGGATGAGCTCATGGACCTGACGCAGACGCGCCACCCGGATCCCCGCCGGCGACAGGCCCAAGGCGATCTCTTCCGCGAGGCGACGCTCCGCCGCTGCAAAGACGCGGGTGTCATACAGCCTGCGCAATGCGCCTGACGTCAGGATGGCGATGACCCCGCCTGCAAGGAAGACGAGCCCCGATCGGTCTCCGGCCAACAGCCGGTCCACCGTAAGCCCCATGAGCGCCGGCATGAACAGGAGCGCAACCTCCTCGACGATCAGCAGGGCGTAGGCAAACAGAACGCGCCCTCGCTCGGGCCCGAAGGGTTTCACAGCGAAGTCTCCCTTGCACTGGGGGGTGAGGGAGGCCCTGTCAGACCCCTGGGCTGGGCCTGAGATGGCAGGGGCGACATCGGGTGGTATCGGGAGCCTGGGGCGTCTTCAGGAGACCAGCCGGCCCCGAGTGCAAGGTGGGCCTCTGCCCAGGCCATCCGTTCCGCCGCACCTCCGGTCGTCGAGGCGACCTGGGCTGACAGGAGGGCGGCCTCTGCAAGCGCCAGGTCAAGCGCCGTCGCAGCCCCCGCCCCAGCGCGCGTGCGCGTTGCAGAAGCCTCCACCTCAGCTTCATCTGCTGCGACCCGGCTCGCACGGGCCGCCGCGCGGGCTGCGCGCCAGGCGTCGAGTGCGCCGTCGGCTTCCTCGAGCGCGGTCAGAACAGTTCTTGCCCACTGTGCGGTGGCGGCGTCGCGACCGGCGTCGGCGGAGCGTATCTCAGCGTTCAGGCGTCTGAGGTTGAACAGACCCCAGCTGACGGAGGGGCCGACTGCAAACCTTAGCGCCCCTGGCTCAAGGAGATCCCCCGGGTCGGCGACGCGACCCATGCCAACGCCCAGTGATACGCTGGGGTAGAGCGCTGCCCGGGCGACCCCAGCGCGTTCATAACTGGCTTGCAGCCGGCGTTCGGCCGCCCGCACATCGGGGCGCTGCCGAAGCATGGCGACCGGATCCGGCGCCGAAAGGCTCTCGGGCGTTTCCGCCGCGCCCGAAAGCGTCGGCTCGCGTTGGACGAAAGCGACAGGATCCTGCGCGGTCAGGACGGCCAGGCGCCTCAGAGCGTTGTTCCGGGCCTGCTGAAGTGCAGGTCCTTCGGCCATGGAGTCCGCCCGAAGGCGTCGCATGGCGGCCACGTCAGCTTCGCTGGCCGCTCCGTGCGCCTGTCGCCGTTCAAGAAATGCAACCGCGGTCTCGAGCGCCGCGCTACGGCGTTCCGCCAGTCTGAGGAGGTCGGTCGACCGGCCAAGATCCAGCCAGGCCCTGACGACCTGAGCGGCTACGGCGGCCTCCATCCCCCGACGTTGCCAAAGGGCGGCCTCAGCGTAGGCTTCCGCCGCTCTGGCTGACGCGGCCAGACCCCCGGCGAGGTCGAGCTCCCACGAAAGATCACCCGCAAGCGCGCCCAAGGTCTGGCTTGGAAACCGGTCGGGAGACTCAGGGGCCGGCGGTTGCCCCAGCGCGGGCTCGCGGGTGCGCTGGAATTGAGCCGAGACATCGCCCTGGGGCCAGGAGCGCGCGCGGGCCTGCCCCGCCAGGGCCTGCGCCGCACGCAGGTTCGCCTGGGATTCCGCAAGGTCATGATTAGCGTGGAGCGCCTCCTCCACCAACTGGTTGAGCTCTGGGGATTCAAGGGCAAGCCACC
>JADCDC010000030.1 GCA_020252385.1 Aestuariivirga sp. | reverse complement strand
GCGTGCGGCCGATCTGCTTGCCATTGAGCAGGATCGAGCCGCGCTGCCAGCCGGTAAGCCCGGCGATGGCGTAGAAGAGCGTGGTCTTGCCATGGCCGTTCAGCCCGACGATGCCCACACGCTCGCCCGGATGGATCACCAGGTCGAGGTCATGCAGCACGCGCAGCGGGCCATATCCGGCGGAGAGGCCTTCGACCTTCAGGATTTCGGTCATGGCATTCCCCGCATTTCAATGCGCCTCGAAATAGGCGGCGCGCACCGCAGGGCTGTCGATGATGTCGGCGAGTTCGCCCTGCGCGATGATCTCGCCCGCATCCATGACGATCACCCGGTCGGCGATCGATTCGAGAAGCTCGATGCGGTGCTCGACGATCAGCACCGCGACGTTCATTTCCTTCGACAGCATGCGGAGGATCTGGTCGATCTCGTCGATCTCGGCGTTGATGAGGCCGGCGGCGGGCTCGTCCATCAGGAGAACCTGCGGCCTCCGCATGAGGAGGCAGGAGAGCAGCAGCTTGCGGCGCTCGAAGGTCTTGAGCGAAGAGGTGGGCTTGTCATAGGGCACGTGGAAACGCACGAGATTGGCGCCGTACTCGGCATCGAATCGCGTGAGCCAGGGCTTGAAGGCCTGGCGGGCGGCCTTGAGTGTTTCGCCGACCGTCAGGTCTTCCGGCACGATGGGTGTCTGGTAGGTGCGGCCGATGCCGAGCCGCGCGCGGGCGAAGAGCGGCAGCTTCGAGATGTCCTCACCGCGGAAACTGATGCGGCCCGTCTTCGGCACATAGCGCCCGGAGAGGATCTCAAGCAGGCTGGTCTTGCCCGCTCCGTTCGGCTCGATGATGCCAAGCACTTCACCGGCCTTGAGGTCGAAGCCGATGTCCCGCAGGACCTCCCGCCCACCAAGGTCGAGCGAGACGTCACTGCAGGAGAAGATCGGGCCGGACGCGTCGTACGGCATCAGTCAGATCACCACCAGGGCGAGGGGCGCAGTTTCGCTTCCGCGGTCTCGTCCGGCCAGATGATCTTGTGCTGACCGTCCTGGACCTGGACGAAGAGCTGGCCCATGCCCTTTTCGAGCTCGGCAACCTGGTTGCCGAAGCCGTTGTCGGGGAAGTGGAGGGCTTCCTGATACTCGTTGTTCATGTCCATCATGCCGCAGACGCCGCGATAGGGGTTCTCGCGGATCCACTTGCAGTTCGCCGCGAAGTCCTCCGGGTTCTTGGTGGCCTCCCAGGCGCGCTTCAGATACTGGACGATGTCGTAACCGTTTCCGGTGTAGACGAGGCCCATGTTGCCCTCGAACTTGGGGAAGCGTTCGACATATCTCTTGCGGAAGTCCTGGCCGATCTTGTCGCCATAGACGCCGAGCACGGTGCTCCAGCAGAAGCCCTCGGTGGCCGCGCCGCCCAGGGCGAGGAACTCCGGCTGCGACGGGCCGTATTGCAGGTAGACCAGGGAGCCCGGTACCGGATCGTCGATGAACTGCTTGCAGAAGGCGGCATATTCGGCGGCGACCCAGTGGTCGATCATGATCGCGCCGGCGTCGACTTCCTTCAGCTTCTGGATCACCGGGCCCTAGTCATTGACCGGGTACTGGATGTCGGTGACGGAGGCCAGCTCGAAGTCGGAGTTGGGGATCGCCTCCTTCGCAGCCCTGAGGATGGTCTGGCAGTAGCCGACTTGCTCGGCGACGATGTGGATCTTGCGGTTCTTCGGCTTCCAGATGCCGGTCTCCTCCATCTTCTTCAGCCAGATCGGATAGGTCCAGCCGTAGTTGACCTCGGAAGGATCGGTCTGGAAGCAGTGGCTGTACTTTTCCGGGTTGGCCTTGACGGCCATGGTCGAGTCGCGCTGCGTGTTGCCGTTAAGATAGGGGGCCTTGTACTTGGCCGACTCGTCCATCGCCGCAATGGGCGCGAAGACGAAGGCGTTGGAAATGGCGTGCACCTTCTTGTCGATGCAGGCGGCGATGGCCGCGCGGCAGCTTTCGGGGTTGAGCTTGTCGACGTCCGGCACGAAGAGCTCGATCTCACGCCCGAGCACGCCGCCCGCGGCGTTGATCTCCTCCACCGCCAGGGTGGTGCCGTTCAGGTGATCGGTGTCGTCGGCCACACCATAGGGCGTGGAGAGCGAGGACGGCACGCCGATCAGCAGCTTGTCATTGCCCGATGCGATCACCTTGGGTGCGGCGAGTGTCGCGGCGGCACCGCCGAGGGCCACCTTGAGAGCCGAACGCCTCGTCAGCGAGGTGCCGGCGAATAGTCTGGAATCCTTTCCAATCCTGCGCGTCATGTCCGTTTCCTCTGTTTTTCGCCCGCACCGTCTAGCCGTTACGTCTAGACATAATGATAGAGCATGTCGTTGAGTGTTCTTCGACTTTGTGTCTAGTAAGACTGCGAGAAACAACCTTGTCAAGCACCTTGAACGCAGCCAGTTGAAAGCCAAGCGAGACAAACCCTGTTTCGGCAGGCTTTTTTTGTGGCGAAACTTGGGCTTAGGGTAGCCCCGAAGGTTGTCTCGCAGTGGGGTGCGGCGAGGAATACATATCGTTTCGTCTAGACGTGTGCATGGTTTCTGTCTATCATGTCAAAAATTTCGGCACTTGCGCCAATAGCTCGCATGCCCGTTGGACTGGTGAACACAGCAGTTTTTGGCTAGGGAACCCCGCACGCAACACTTCGATGAGTGAACCCCAGATGACCGCACCGCTTCGCAAGGCAGCCCCGGCAATGACGATCCTCATTGCAGATGACCACTGGGTGGTGCGCGAATCGCTGAAACAGGTGGCGCGCGGCATCGACGCTGGGCTCGACATCAAGGAAGCAGCGACCCTTGAGGAGGCGCTCTC
>JADCDC010000003.1 GCA_020252385.1 Aestuariivirga sp. | reverse complement strand
GTTTCCGGCATTCTGGGCCGCCGCACTCGCCGCCCTCGCGCTTCTGGGCGATGGCGCCTATGCCTTGAAGCGTCGCGGCTGACCTGCTTCACCAGGGACGGGCCGGCGGTGGCCGGCCCGTCCGCTTTCGCGAAAGGAATTCCCGATGCTCGTCGATGGAAAATGGTCCGCGGACTGGCACCCGCTTCACGCGAAGGATGCCAGGGGCGGCTTCGTGCGCCAGCAGTCGAGCTTCCGCAACATGGTTACGCCCGGCGGCGAAACCGGCTTCAAGGCCGAAGCCGGGCGCTATCATCTCTACGTGGCGCTGATCTGCCCCTGGGCCACGCGCACGCTCATCGCACGGAAGCTGAAGGGCCTGGAACAGGCGATCACCGTGTCCGTCGCGGAGCCGGAACTCGGTGTGGAGGGCTGGCGCTTCAAGGACGGGGCGGACACCGTCAACGCCGCCTCCCACCTGCATCAGATCTACACCCTGGCCGATCCCCGCTACACCGGGCGCGCCACCGTGCCCGTGCTGTGGGACCGGCAGCGCCGCACCATCGTCAGCAATGAATCGGCCGATATCCTGCGCATGATGAACGATGGCTTCGGCGATCTCGCCCGCAATGCCATCGATCTCTATCCCGCAACACTGCGCGCAGCGATCGATGCGCTCAACGCGGTGGTCTACGAGACGCTCAACAACGGCGTTTACCGCTGCGGCTTCGCCACCACCCAGGCTGCCTATGAGGAAGCCTTCCACGGCGTGTTCCAGATGCTGGACGAGCTGGAGGAACGCCTCGCCACTGGCCCCTTCCTCTTCGGAGAGCAGCTGACCGAGGCAGACATCCGCCTGTTCGTGACGCTGATGCGATTCGATGCTGCCTACCACGGCCTGTTCAAGGCCAACCTGCGCCGCATCGCGGACTATCCCAATCTCAGTGCCTATGTGGCACGGCTTCTCGCCAATCCGGCATTCCGCGAGACAACCAACATCGGCCACATCAAGCGCGGCTACTATTCGATCAGGTCGCTGAATCCCTCGGGCATCGTGCCGCTGGGCCCCGAGGGCCCGGATCTCGCCGGCTCCGGCGTCTAGGCGTCGCGTCCTTCCGAGAGGCGGAAGAGCCGGAACACGTCCTCCTTGCGGCAGAGGGTTGCGCCCTGGTTGCTGGTGGCTGCGGCCCCCGCCGCCATGGCGAGGCGGAAGGCTCTTTCAAGCGGCCAGCGCTCTTCAAGAGCCCAGACCATGGCGCCGAGAAAGCTGTCCCCGGCACCCACCGCCGAGAGCACCGGAACCTCGATGGCGGGTTCGCGCAGGGTTTGATCCTTGCTCACCAGCATCGCGCCGTCGGCCCCCAGCGTCACCGCCACCATGGCAGCCTTGCCGCGGCTGACCAGTGCGCGCGCCGCGGCCTCGAGGCCCTTCTCGTCAAGGCTGCCGCCTTCGAGGTGTTCCAGTTCCTCGCGGCTCGGCTTCAGGAGCAGGATGCCGCCTTCGTCGAGCGCCGCGCGCAAGGCCTCGCCCGACGTATCGAGCACGAAGGGCAGGCCGTTCTTCGCGGCGGCCTTGGCCATGCGGGCATGGCTGTCGGCGGGGGCGCCGCGCGGCAGGCTGCCGCTCGCCACCACGATTCCCTCGCGTCGCGCCATCACCCTTTCAGCGCAGCGCGAGACATCGTCCGCCGTCACCTCCGGGCCCTCCGGCAGGAAGCGGTATTCGAGGCCGGTCGAATCGTCCCTCACCATCAGCGCGACGCGCGTCTGCCCTTCGATGGCGACCGGCGTCTGGGTGATGCCTTCCTCCCGGATGAGGCGGCCGAGGAAGGCGCCCATCTCGCCACCCGCCAGGAACAGCGCTTCGGCCTCGCCCCCGAGGGTGGTGATGACGCGCGCCACGTTGATGCCGCCGCCGCCCGGCTCATAGCTCGCCTTCGAGAGCCGGACCTTGTGCGTGGGCCGCACGGCCTTGGCCGCGCCGAAGACGTCGATCGTGGGGTTGAGCGTGATCGTCAGAACGGGTGTCGTCATGGTGCAGGCCTCCCGCCCACTGGATTCGCCTGCCAGTTTGTTCGATCATGGCGCGGAAGGGAAAGGCGAATCCGATGGCCGAACTCAGCATCCGCATCGACTTCGGCCCTGGGCTCAGGATCGGGCCCGGCAAGATCGCGCTGCTGGAGCAGATTGCGGCGCTGGGCTCGATCTCGGCGGGTGGCCGCGCCATGGACATGTCCTACCGCCGCGCCTGGGAGCTGATCGAGGAGCTGAACGGCATCTTCGGCAAGCCGGTCGTCGAATCGCGGAGCGGGGGCAGGAAGGGCGGCGGCGCCACGCTGACACCGCTCGGCCTCAGCCTGATCTCCCGCTACCGCGCCATGGAGCGCGCCGCCGCCGCGGCGACCGAACCGCATCTCACGGCCCTGCGCGAGGAGATCGAAGGCGCGGCGCAGCGGTCATGAGCAACAGGATATAGCGCTTTCTCAAGCCGGTCAGCGCGGTTCCGGCGTCGGGCCGCTCACCGAGACGGCCTTCACCACCGCGAAGGCAGGAAGCCCCGGCCGGATTCCGAGTGCGGCCGCCGATTGCCGGGTGATGCGCGCCACCACAGGCGACCCCCCGCAGTCGAGCGTCACATTGACGGCGGAGGGGCCGGCCTCGGCGATCATGCTCACCGTGCCGCGCAGGATGTTCAGTGCACTGATGTTCTTCGGTTCCTCCGTCGCCAGCATCACGTCGCGCGCGCGGATGCGCAGGCGGGCAGGGGTTCCGGCAGCACCGAGTATGCCCGGCACATAGATGTCGCCCGCGGGCGATGAGAGTTTCGTCATGCCGAAAGCGCGGTCGTGTGCTGCCACCGCCATGTCGATGATGGCGCCGCCTTCCTCGCGCTCCTCCGCCGGAATGAGGTCGAGGCGCTGCGCGATCTCGCCCGCGGGTCCGAAGGCGCTGAGGCGGCCCTCCGACAGCACCGTGATGTCGCTCGCGAGCCGCATCACCTCCGCCACCGAATGGCTCACATAGACGATGGGAATGCGGATCTCGTCGCGCAGCCGTTCGAGATAGGGCATGATCTCGTCCTTGCGCTTCTGGTCAAGCGAGGCGAGCGGCTCGTCCATCAGCAGAAGGCGCGGCGAGGAGAGAAGCGCGCGCCCGATCGCCACGCGCTGCTTCTCGCCGCCCGAAAGATCACGCGGCTTCCGCGCCATGAGTTGCCCGATGCCGAGAAGATCGAGGATCTGGCCGCGCGCCGCATAGCGCTCCACTTTGGGCGTGAACCATTCTCCGAAGCTCAGGTTTCCCGCCACGGTGAGATGCGGAAACAGCCGCGCATCCTGGAACACATATCCGATGCGGCGCTTGTGCGGCGGGACGGCGATCCCCGCCACGGTATCGGTGAGAACACTACCGTCGATGATGATCCGCGCATGCTGCGGCTTCACGAGTCCAGCGATCACGTTGACCAGCGTCGTCTTGCCCGAGCCCGACGCGCCGAAGATCGCGGTCAGGCGTCCGCCGCTCTCGAAGCTCGCCTCGAGCTTGAAGCTTCCCTGCTGGTGCCGGACGTCGACGATCAGGCTCATGCGGCGATCTTCTGTCCGGCGCGCCGCGCCAGCACCTCGGAGGCCATGAGGGCTCCGAGCGAGATCACGACGGAGATGGCGGTGAGCCGGAGCGCTTCAGGATCGCCCCCCGGAACCTGGGTGAAGGAATAGATGGCGGAGGGCAGCGTCTGCGTCTCGCCGGGGATGTTGGAGACGAAGGTGATGGTGGCGCCGAATTCGCCCATGGCCTTGGCGAAGCACAGGATCATGCCGGCGATGATGCCGGGCACGATCAGCGGCAGCGTCACGGTGAGGAAGACGAAGCCGCGGTTGGCGCCGAGTGTCGCCGCCGCTGCCTCGAGCTTCGTATCAACCGCCTCGATCGAAAGCCTGATGGCGCGCACCATCAGCGGAAAGCCCATGACGGCGCAGGCGAGTGCCGCACCCGTCCAGCGGAAGGAGAAGACGATCCCGAACTCGGCAAGGAAGGAGCCCACGGGCCCGCGCGTTCCGAAGGTCAGCAGCAGAAGATAGCCGGTGACGACGGGCGGCAGCACCAGCGGCAGGTGCACCAGCCCGTTGAGCAGCGACTTCCCCCAGAATTCGCGCCGCGCCAGCAGGAAGGCGATGGCGATGGCGAAGGGCAGGCTCGCCAGCATGGCGACGGTCGCCACCTTGAGGCTGAGCCGCACCGCATCCCATTCTTCCGCGCTGAGCCGCAGCCAGTCCGTCATTCGAGCAGCCTGAAGCCGTTCGACTTGAAGATCGCATGCGCGGCCGGCGTCTTGAGATAAGCAAGGAAGTCTCTTGCCGCATCCGACTTGGCATTGGCCGTCAGCGCCACCGGATAGACGATGGGTGGATGCGAGTCGGAGGGGAACACGTCCACGATCCTCACCGTGGGTTCGGCCTCCGCGTCGGTGCGGTAGACGATGCCGAGCGGCGCCTCGCCGGTGGCGACGAGCTTCAGCGCCGCGCGCACGTTCTCCGCCTGCGCCAGGCTGTTCTCGACCGAGGCCCAGACGCCGAGCGACTCGAGCGCCGCCTTGCCATACTTGCCCGCAGGCACGGACTTGACGTCGCCCATCGCGAGGCGGCCGCCGCCGAGGAGTTCGGCGAGCTTGAAGCCCGGCGCGATCTTCGCCGTTGCGGTCGAATCCTTCGGCGCGATCAGCACGATGTCATTGCCGAGGAGCCTCGTCACGCTCGCCTTGTCGATCAGGTTCTTTTCGCCGAGATAGTTCATCCAGTCCAGGTCGGCGGAGAAGAAGACGTCCGCGGGTGCGCCCTGTTCGATCTGCTTGGCCAGCGCCGAACTCGCCGCATAGGAGATCACCGCCTTGTTCTGTGTCTCGGCGGTCCATTGCGCGGCGACCGCGTCGAGCGCGGTCTTGAGGCTCGCGGCGGCGAACACCGTCACCCGATCCGCGGCCTGTGCGGCGGGCGCGGTGAGCAACACCAGTGCCGCGGCGGCGGCAATCAGAAGGCGGCGTGTGGTCATATCCTGTCTCTTTCAGCGTTATACCCAATTGGATATAACACTATCGGACGTTGATCAAGGCCGTCACAGCCGGTAGGCCGCCTTCGCCGCATCATGGGCGAGGTGGCGGGCAATGCGGCGGGCGCTGGCCATCGACAGGCGGTGCTCCGCCACAAGTCCGGCGAGGAAGCGGCTCACCTCGCGCCGCCACACATCATGCCGCGCGGGGATGGAGAGAAGGGCGCGGGTGTCGTCGTTGAAGCCCGCGAGATTGTGGAAGCCCGCTGACTCCACCACCTGGTCCAGATAACGGCGGATCCCTTGCGGGCTGTCATGGAACCACCAGGGCGGCCCGATCATCAGGCAAGGCCAGTAGCCCGCCATGGGGGCGAGTTCGCGGGCATAGGCGGTCTCGTCGAGGGTGAACAGGATCAGCCGGAAGCCCTTTTCCGTGCCGAAGCGACTGAGCAGCGGCGCCAGCGCCCGCACGAATTCCCCGCGCTCCGGAATGTCGGCGCCAAGATTGGGCCCGAAGGCCTCGAACAGCGAGGGGTCGGTGTTGCGCCGCGATCCGGCGTGGAGTTGCATCACCATCCCGTCCTCGACGGAGAGTGCCGCCATCTCGGTCATCATCTGGGCGCGGAAGGCCTGTGCTTCGGCCTCGGAGAGCGTGCCCTTCAACGCCTTGTCGAGCAGCGCCTGCTTCTCAACCGCCGAAAGGTCGAGGGTCAGCGCGTCGGGCACGCCATGGTCGGTCGCCGTCGCGCCATGCGCGCGGAAGAAGGCGCGGCGCGCGGCATGGGCGGCGATCATGCCCTTCCATCTCGCCGTGTCCTCGCCGGTGATCTCGCCAAGCCGCTTGAGCCTCTCCGCGAAGCCTTGCTGGGCGGGGTCGGTCACGTCGTCCGGCCGGTAGGTGGTGCGGATGCGCTGGCCCAGGCCCCGAGACTTCAGCGCCTGGTGATGCGTGAGCGGATCGAGGGCGAATTCGGTCGTTGCGATGACC
>JADCDC010000299.1 GCA_020252385.1 Aestuariivirga sp. | reverse complement strand
CTGACGACCGACTTCTTCGTCACCCTCACGGACATGTCCTACAAGTGGGTGCCGAAGGGCAGCAACCTCTATGAGATCGTCGACCGGAAGACCGGCGCCGCCAAGTACACGGCGACCCGTGTCGATCTGGTGTTCGGCTCCAACTCCATCCTGCGTGCCTATGCCGAGGTCTATGCCCAGGACGACAATGCCCGGAAGTTCGTGCAGGACTTCGTGGCCACATGGACCAAGGTGATGAACGCCGACCGCTACGACCTCGCCTGATCCGCGACGATTGCCTCTTCCGCCCCATGAGGGCGGGAGAGGCGGGATCGCATCATGCTGCCATTGACGTTCAACCGCGGCGCACCCGAGAGGAGGCCGAGGTGTGATCTTGGTGTGGGTCCGCAAAGCCATTCTTCTTCTCGGGCTGCTCGCCGGACTTTCGAGCGCCACGGCCGTGCGGGCGGAGACACTCGAGGAACTGGGCCAGTCTCTGTTTTTCGACACCAATCTCTCGCTCAATCGAACCCAGTCCTGCGCCGCCTGCCACATGCCGGACCAGGCATTCACCGATGCCCGGGGCATGGCGGCATCGGGGGGCAATCCTGCCGTGGCCGACGATGCCGCGCAGAGAGGCAAGTTCAAGACGCCCACGCTTCGCAACGTCGCCGTGACCGGGCCCTACATGCACAACGGCGTCTTCGGCGACCTCCGCACCGTCATGCTTTTCTACAACAAGCACAACAGCAAGGCCGCGCGCCGGCAGATCAATCCGGAAACCGGCGCGGCCTGGGCCCCTCCCGTGGCCGGCGATAACCTGGCGCGCGAGGAACTGGAGTTCGGGCCCGCCCTCAAGGACCGCGAAGTCGATGCGCTGGTCGCCTTCCTGAGGACCCTGACGGACAAGCGCTACGAGCATCTGCTGTCGGATTGACCTCCCACAGGCCGGAGCCGGCGCCGCAGATTTGAATTAGAATTATTCTAAAATATTGAAGTTGCTTGCATTTTTCTTGCTGGTCGGGCGTCGGTCTGGTATCCGAGCAGAATAATCGGAATTAGGGCAGGCCACGCCCTCCGGGTCATTGGAGTTCTCGATGCGTCTTCCTTGGATCGGCCTCATGAGCGCGGTGGCGCTGACCGCCTCTTCCCTGCTGTCCCTCGTCAGGGCCGACACGCTGATCGCCGCGCCGTCTGTTGCCACGCTGGACGAGGGGCCGAGGTCTCCGACAGCCTCGATCAGCCCGGCGTGGTTCAGCAGGTGAGCCGATGATCGTCTGCCACTGCAACGTCATCGCCTGCTCGGACATAAGGCTTTCCGTGCAGCGCCTGTCGGCCGAGATCGATGCCAGCTGCATCACCGCGGGGCAGGTGTTCCGCTGCTGCGGCGCTCAGCCCAAATGCGGCTGCTGCGTTCCTGGCGTCAGGCGCATGATTGAGGCAGAGCTGGACAAGCTGACCTGCGCCAATGCGGACTCTTGCGCCGCCGCGGGGATTGTTGCCAAATTCTTCGATATCGCAACGAACGGTGAGCAGACAGACCATGAAGGGTATTCCGACGGTACTCGAGTATCTGAACAAGGCGCTCAGGAGCGAATTGACGGCGGTGAGCCAGTACTGGCTGCACTACCGGCTTCTCGAGGACTGGGGCTTCGCGAGGCTCGCGAAGCACGAGCGGGAGGAGTCGGTGGAGGAGATGCACCATGCCGACAAGCTGATCGCACGGATCATCCTGCTCGAGGGGCATCCCAACCTGCAGACGCTCGACCCGCTGATGATCGGCCAGAACCTGAAGGAGGTTCTCGAATGCGACCTGAAGGCGGAGTATGGCGCCCGGGAACTCTACTCCGAAGCGCGCAAGCACTGCCAGGAGGTCGGGGACTATGTCTCGATGATGCTGTTTGAGGAGCTTCTCGCCGATGAAGAGGGGCACATCGACGAGATCGAGACCGAACTCGCCCTCATCGAGAAGATCGGCATCGAGAACTACGGCCTGCTGCAGGCGGGCGAGGGCGGCAAGTAACTCACGGCAGACGAGCGGGGTGATCGCGTGATCACCGCGCGCACCCTGATCGCCACCCTCGGTGCGGCGGCGGCAGCCCTTGCCGCTATGGCGTGGCTCTCCTACGTGCGCGCCGGGGTGACGCAGCCCGAGTTTGGGCCAGCTTCCGCGCACAAGGCTGGATCCGGGACAATCACGCCCGCGTACTGTTCCGCCCCTGAGCGCAAACCCCTCGACCCGGCGGCGAAGTTCCCATAGTCTTCACAAGGGCAAGAACACAACCGGGAGGTTTCCGATGATACGCAAGACGTTGCTCACGCTCGCCGTGGGCGCGGCAATGATGGTGACGGGATCGGCGGCGGCGCTGGCCGAGAAGCTCGTGATCTCGAACTGGGACGGCTACATGCCGAAGGACATGGCGGAGAAGTTCAAGGCCGCGACGGGCATCGAACTCGAAATCGCCGTGCACGCCACCAATGAAGAGATCATGGGCAAGGTCACGGCCTCGGGCGGCGAGGGGTTCGATGTCCTTTTCGTGTCGTCACCCTTTGCCGAGGCGCTGAACAACCTGGGGCTCGCAGCACCTATCGACCATGCGAAGATTCCCAACCTCGCGAACCTCTATCCCGAGGCATCCCAGCTCAAGCACGATCCCGGAAACCAGTTCTCGGTGCCCTATACCTGGGGCACGACGGGGCTGTGCTACCGCTCGGACGTGGTGAAGACCGCGCCCGAAAGCTGGAATGACCTGCTGAAACCCGCCGACGATCTCAAGGGCAAGATCACCATGCTCTCGACCGACCGCTGGCTGATGGCAGCGGGCTTCCTTGCCAACGGCATGTCCGTCAACACGACCGACCAGGCCGACCTCGACAAGGTGCGTGACCAGCTGATCGAGGCGAAGCGCAACCTGCTGGCCTATGACGATACGACCTTCTACTCCAAGCTGGTGTCGGGTGAGGCATCCCTCGTCCAGGCATGGGATGGCTGGTGCAACTACGGCATCGCCGAGAAGCCGGAGATCAAATACGTGATCCCCAAGGAGGGGTCCGACCTGTGGGTCGACGCGATCGTCATCACCAAGGCCTCGAAGAACCCGGAGGCGGCGCACAAGTTCATCGACTTCGTGCTCAACGCCGAGAACGGCAAGTGGGTCGTCGAGAACATCATGTACAAGACGCCCAACAAGGCTGGCATGGAAACCGTCGACAAGGCGATGCTCGCGCAGTACCCCAACATGGCCATCCCCCCGGCAGACCTGCTGAATTATGAGCAGCTGCGCGATCTCGGGAATGGCATGAAGGCCTTCTCGAAGACCGTGTCCGAGATCATGGCCGCGAAGTGATCCGCATTCCTGCCTCTCCCGGCCCCGCCGGGAGAGGACAAGCCGCGTTATGAAGACCCGTTCCGCATCCTGGCTCCTGATGGCGCCCGGGCTCTTGTGGCTCGGCCTGCTGATGGTGGTGCCCTGCGCGCTCGTCTTCGTCCTGATCTTCTTCGAGAGGGGCGTCTATGGCGGCATCGACTGGTCCGCGCCGACGCTGGAGAACCTGCGCCGCACCTTCGATCCGCTCTATCTCTCGATCTTCCTCGACAGCGGCCTCGTCGCCCTTGCGGCAACGGCATTGGCTCTCCTGATCGGCTATCCCGCCGCCTACGCCATCGTCAAGGCGCCGCCCGCGCTCCAGACAACGCTGCTCTTCCTCGCGATCCTGCCGTTCTGGACCAATTACCTGATCCGCACCTATGCCTGGATCGTGCTGCTCAATCCGGCCGGGCTCATCAACTCCGCGCTGATCGGCATGAGGCTTACAAGCGAGCCGCTGACGCTCCTCTACAACAAGCCCGCGGTGGTGCTGGGCCTCGTCTACAGCTACACGCCCTTCGTGATCCTCGCCATCTACTCCGCGCTGCAGCGGCTGGACCCCAGCTATGCGGAGGCTTCGCGGGATCTTGGCGCCGGTGCCCTGCAGACGTTCCTGCGCATCACCCTGCCGCTCACCGCGCCGGGTGTTGCGGCGGGCGCGGTGTTCGTCTTCGTGCTGTCGATCGGCAACTTTGTGACACCCGATCTTCTTGGCGGCGGCAAGTTCCAGATGGTGGGCAACCTGATCTACGATCAGTTCCTCTCCGCCCGGGACTGGCCGTTCGGCGCAGCACTCTCCTCGCTCCTCGTGATGCTCATGATGGCGCTGCTCTTCGCACAGGCGCTGGCCACTCTCCGCGCAAGGGGGGGCGATGCGCGCGCTTAACGCATGGCTTGCCGCCGTCTACGGCTTTCTCTATCTGCCCATCGCCGTGCTGATGGTGCTGTCCTTCAACAAGTCAGGCATGCCGACCGCATGGGGCGGCTTCTCGCTCGAATGGTATGGCGCGCTGGCCGCCAATCCGAAGATCACCGGAGCGGCCTGGAACTCGCTCGTCGTCGCCTTCTGGGCCACCGTCATCTCGACGGCGCTCGGAACACTGCTCGCGCTGGGCGCCGAGCGCGCAAGGCCCATGGCCGCACGCGAAGCACTTCTTTTCGCGCCGATGATCATTCCCGACATCGTGCTGGCCATAGCACTTCTGTCCTTCTTCACGCTGCTCAGCTTCACGCTGGGGCTCCACTCCATCATCATCGCGCATGTGGTGTTCAACATCGCCTTCGTCTGCGCGGTGGTGCGCGCACGCCTCAAGTCATATGACTGGTCGCTGAACGAGGCCTCGCGCGATCTGGGCGCCACCGCCTTCACGACATTCCTGCGCATCACCCTGCCGCT
>JADCDC010000298.1 GCA_020252385.1 Aestuariivirga sp. | reverse complement strand
AGGCACCTCAGCACGAGGCAGGTGATGTCATCGGCCTGTTCCGCGTCCCTCGCAAAGGCATCGACCTCCGTGAAGATGCGCGTGACGACGTCCTGCGCCGGCAGGTTCCGGGCCGCCCGGACGGTCTCGTGCAGCCGGTCCTCCAGGAATTCCTGGTCTTCAGGGTTCACCGCCTCGGTTACGCCATCGGTGAAGAGCACCATGAGATCCTGCGGCGAGAGGCGGACGGCTTCCGCCCTGGCCGAGTCATCCGGATAGAGGCCGAGCGGCACGCCCGTCGCCGGGAGGCTTCTGATCCCTCCTGCCGCATCGACAATCAGCGGGCCGTTATGGCCGCAGTTGCAGTATTCCATCGCCCCGGTCCCGAGGTCGAGCACGCCATAGAACATGGTGGCGAACATCGAGGTGGCGTTGTCCTTGCAAAGCAGCGTGTTGGTGCGCGAAATCGTCTTCTCCACGCTGGTCTCCTCGCGCGCCGACATCCGGAGAACGGTCATCACCACCGCCATGAACAGGCTGGCCGGGATGCCCTTGCCGCACACATCGCCGATGACGATAGCCAATCGATTGCTGTCGAGAAAGAAGAAATCGTAGAAGTCGCCGCCCATGTGGCGCGCCGGCCGCATCCGGGCGTGAAGCTCGAGCTGGTCGGCGGCGCGCGCCAGCACGGCAGGCTGCGGAAGGTAGGATTGCTGGATGATAGTGGCGCTCGCCAGTTCGTCCTGCTGGCGGCGCTTGCGCACGATCTCCTGCGCGAACTTGCGGAACGCCGCGGAGAATTCGGCGAGCTGGGGAGAGGGGTTGGCGAGATCGTCCAGGATGCGGGGGTCGAATTCGCGCTCCTGGAGGGCCGAGAGGGCATTGGAATAGAGGCTCAGCGTGCGGTTCAGCCCGTCCTGCTGCCGCCCCAGCTGGGCGATGACGGAGATCAGAAACTGCGGATTCTCGTGGCCGAACTCGATCAGGCGTGCACGCGGAACGACATGCACCTCGAGATCGGTTGCGGCAATGATGCTGGCGGTGCGCGGCAGACCGGACAGGGCGCCGATCTCGCCGATGAGCCTCGGCCCGTCGAGGGTGGCGAGGGGAACCGCGCCGTAGGGGGTATCGGCCTCGATTCGCACCGTGCCGGCCATGATGACGAAGGCGGCTTCGCTCTCCTCCCCCTGGCGCACCAGCGGCGCGCCCGCCGGGACGCTCACGGCGCCGATGCCACGGGTCATAGCCGCCAGCGTCTCCGTGACGCCAGCACCCGCCGGCGCAGGACTGGATTTCTTGATGGCCGTCATCTGTCTCCCCGCGGCCGGACGGGCACGACGCCAGCCGCTCAAATCACACTTATAGCAGAGAGAATTCGGATGTGGGCCACAGGAATTTCAAGGTGGTGCGGTTGACGCCGTCAACCCGCTCGTAAGCCAGTCCGCTTGAGAACTTGTTGACGAGCTGGATGCCCAGCCCCCCGGGCTGCACCGTCTCGAGCGTGCCCTCGACCGGCCTTGGCTGCGCCGCCGCGACATCGAAGGGCGCTCCGTCATCCTCCAGCACCACCGCAAGCTCGTCGCCCTGGCGTGACATGCCGATCGTCATCCTGACCGGAGCGGCGCCGGCTGCGGAGCCCTTTTCCCACAGGCCGCCGCCATGGCGCACGAGATTGGCAAACAGCTCCTCAACGCAAAGCTGGACGCCGAAGGTCAGGTCCTCGGGAAAGCCCTCTTCCGTGCTCAGGCTCTCGATCCAGCGCCCCGCCTCGGCAATCCCGTCGAGGGTTCCGGGAAAGACACCCCGCCAGACGGGTTCGGCGCTCATGTTTCCTCCGGTCCCTATTTCGCCACGAGCGCCTCGGCTGCTGCCTGATCGGGCACACTCGGGATCATGGCATTCAGGCCGCTGATAGTCAGCACCTTCTGGACCGCCGGCTGAAGCCCGAACAGCACGAAGTGCCCGCCCTTGGCCGACAGCGTCTTGGCGCTCATCACCAGCGTGCGGACACCCAGCGACGCGAGAAACGACACGTTCGACATGTCGACGATCAGGTTCGGCTTCTCCGCTGCAAGCTGGTTGAAGACCGGATCAATGGCCAGCGCCCCCTGCACGTCCATCCGCCCGGACACGGCAAGCTTGGCCACACCATTCCCGAGATCAACGACATTCCACTCCATCTGCCTCTCCACGCTCCTCTTGACCGCACCTGGCAGGACACCAGGGCGGATATGCAACCTTTGCGACCACGGACCGGCAAATCGCCTGCGCAACTTCGCCTGCTAATGAACAATCGATTGCTGTCCAATGCAAGCGTGTGGTCGGCGGAAATGACAGCTTGATGACGGCAAGGCCCCTCAAACAGGGCGGCGCTCAGTCGTAGGACAGCCGGGTGGCCTTGCCGCGGAAGACGGTATAGGCGAGCACGGTGTAGCCAAGGATGACCGGCAGAACCACCACCGTCCCGATCAGGATGATGAACAGGCTTTCGGGTGCTGCCGCCGCCTCCACGATCGTCAGGCGCTCCGGCACGATGAAGGGATAGAAGCTGTAGGCCATGCCGGAGAAGCCCAGCACCATGAGGAGTGTT
>JADCDC010000297.1 GCA_020252385.1 Aestuariivirga sp. | reverse complement strand
TGGTCCGGTGCTTCGTCAGCCAGCGGCGAGAAGACGGAGAGGCTTGCCCCCTCGCGCCGCCAGCCATCGAGGAGATGCGGATAGGCGAAGGAGAAGGCCTCGTCGCGTGCCACCGCAATCCGCTGGCCAAGGGGCGGGAGCAGCGGGGCGGAGGAGCTTCCGGCCAGCGGCGCTGCCGCCGCGAGCACGCTGTCGAGCAGCCGCAGGTCCTCAACGCGCGTCGCAGCAAGCTCGATGAAGTCATTGAGTTTGCTCAGTTCCTCTGCCTGTACCAGTCCGAGGTGGCGGGACGGCCAGGTGAGTGCCTCGTCATTCGGCAGTGCCGCGAGAACGGGCGTGCTGATGGCCTCGCGCAGCAGCGCTTCATGGCGCGCACTCGCCACCCGGTTCAGGATCACCCCGGCGAGCGGCACGCCCGCCCGGAAGCTGGCGAAGCCGTGGACCAATGCGGCAGCCGATTGCGCCTGGTGGCGGCAGTCGAGCGCCAGCAGCACGGGCAGGCCCAGAAGTTCTGCCAGGTCCGCTGTCGACCCCTTCGCACCCCGCGGCCCGTCGAACAGCCCCATCACGCCCTCGATGATGACGAGGTCGGCCTCTTCCGCGAGCGCCGCCGCGAGTCCTCCGATCTGGCCCCCATCCATGGCCCAGGGATCGAGATTGTAGCAGGGCCTCCCCGCCGCCGCCTCGTGGAAGCGCGGGTCGATGTAGTCAGGCCCCACCTTGGCGGCCGCGACGCGCACGCCCCGATTGCGGAAGGCCCTCAGAAGTCCGAGTGTAATCAGTGTCTTGCCGCTGCCGGAGGCGGGAGCGGCGACGACGATGGCCTTAGCCAACCGGGTTCTCCCGCAAGGGCCCCTTGTACCAGTCGAGGAGCGTGCGCCAGTCGGCAGCACGGCCCACCACCACGATCGCCGGGGTAGGCGGTTCCTGTGCCGCCACGAAGGCGCCGGCCTCGCCCAGCGTGGTGGCGGCCACCTCCTGGTGCGGCATGGAGGCGTTGGAGACGATGGTGACCGGGTCGTCGGGTGCGCGCCCACCCTCAATCAGAGCGTGAGAAATTTCCCCTAAGTGCTTGACCGCCATGTACATCACGATCACGGGGGAGGCGAGAGCCACGGCCTGCCAGTTGACGTTGGCCGGCATGTTGCCGGTGGCGTCGTGGCCGGTCAGGAAGATCACCGAATGGTTGGTGTCGCGGTGGGTGGCGGGCATCCCGGCATAGGCCAGGCCGCCGATCCCCGCCGTGATGCCGGGAACGATGCGGAAGGGAATGCCGGCGGTCGCGAGGTTCTGGCACTCCTCGCCGCCCCGCCCGAACATGAAGGGATCCCCGCCCTTGAGCCGCAGCACGCGCTTTCCGGCGCGCGCAAGGTCGATCAGGCGGAGCGTGATATCCCTCTGGGTGGGCGAGGGTTTTCCGCCCCGCTTTCCGGCATATTCGAGTTCCGCCCCGACCTTCACCCAGCGCAGGATGTCGGGGTTCACCAGCGCATCGTAGACGACCACGTCGCAGGTCTGGAGGGCGTGATAGCACATGAGCGACATCAGGCCGGGCGCGCCGGGACCTGCCCCCACGAGCCACACCCAGCCCGGTTCGAAGGCCGGGAAGGCCTCGGCGTCGAGCCTGGCGAAGCCGGTCTCCTGCTCGCCGGAGTTCACCCAGTCGCCGATCCTTTTCGTTGGTCCAAGTCCCATGGCCGCCTTATACAGTGGGCCAATGCGGTTAGAGAAGCCCGAAGGCGAGTTAAGGCGGGGCTGGACCACGGGCGCTTGCGCAACGGCGGCAGCGAAGGCGGCATTTGCGGCATTGCGCACCGGCGTGTTCCCGGACCCCGTAGCGATTTCATTGCCGAAGGGCGAGACGCCAAGCTTTCCCCTCGCCCTCGAGGAACTCGGGCCAGGCTGGGCGCGGGCGGGAATCGTCAAGGATGCAGGCGATGATCCGGACGTTACCCATGGCTGCATGGTGGTGGCCACGGTGCGCGAAGGCGGCGAGGGCATCCGCTTCCGCGCCGGGCCGGGTGTCGGCACGGTGACGCGCGGCGGCCTGCCGGTGCCGCCGGGCGAGCCGGCGATCAACCCCGTGCCGCGGCAGATGATGATTCAAGCGATTGCGGAGCTCGGTGGCACCGCGGTCGAAATCGAGATCTCGATCCCCGGCGGCGAGGCGCTGGCGGAAAAGACCTGGAACCCGCGCCTCGGGATCGTGGCGGCCTCTCGATCCTCGGCACCACCGGCATCGTTCATCCCTTCTCCTGTGCCGCCTGGATCGCCTCGATCCACCGCGGCATCGATGTCGCGCGCGCCATGGGCCTGTCGCATGTGGCAGGCTGCACCGGGTCGACCTCGGAGGATGCGGTGCGCGCCCATTTCGGCCTGCCGCTGGAGGCGATGCTCGATATGGGCGATTTCGCCGGCGGCCTCCTCAAATATCTCCGCAGCCATCCGGTGCCGCGCGTCACCATCGGCGGCGGTTTCGGCAAGATCACCAAGCTGGCGCAGGGCGCACTCGACCTCCATTCCGGCCGCTCCCAGGTGGAACTCGAGTGGCTGGCGGCGCGTCTTCCGGGCCTGCCGCGGGAGATGGTGCTGGCCGCCAATACCGCGCAACAGGTGCTGGAAATGGCAGGCGAATCGAACATCGCCATGCAAGTCGCTGAAGAGGCCCTTAAAACCGTCCGCGGCGTGCTGCAGGGCGCGGCCGTCAAGGCCGACGTGATGATCGTGTCGCGCCAGGGCGGGATCATCGCCCATGCCGGCTGATCGCATCCTGATCCTCGGCGGCACGCGCGAGGCACGGGAGCTGGCATCGCTGCTCACCGCCGAAGGCCGCTCCGTCGTCACCTCGCTGGCCGGCGTCACGCGCACGCCGGCCCTGCCGCCGGGCGAGGTCAGGACGGGCGGATTCGGCGGGGCCGGGGGACTTCTCTCCTATCTCCGGCGCGAGGCCATTGCCCTCGTGGTGGACGCCACCCACCCCTTCGCCGCGCGGATGTCGGCCAATGCGCATGAGGCCTCAGCCGCTGCCGGCGTGCCTCTCCTGCGCCTCGAGCGTCCGCCCTGGCAGCCGGGGCCAGGTGACCGGTGGACGCCCGCTGAAACGGTTGCAGCCGCCGCGGCGGCACTGCCCCCGGGCGCCCGCGTGCTCCTCACCATCGGCCGCAAGGAGGTGGCACCGTTCTTCGCCAAGGGGGATCTCGGCGGCATTGCCCGCATGATCGAGGAAACCGCCGAACCGCTGCCGCCCAACTGGTCGCTGCTCATGGAGCGCCCTCCCTTTTCAGTGGCTTACGAACGGAAACTGCTGGTCGACAATGCCCTCGCGTGGCTGGTCACCAAGAATGCCGGTGGCGGCGAGACCGAGGCCAAACTGGTGGCGGCGCGCGAGCTTGGTCTTCCGGTCATCATGGTGGCCAGGCCGCCGAAGCCCAGGGCTGTGATTCAGGCCTCGGCAGGCGAGATGGCGGTGGCAATCCGGAGGTTGCTTTC
>JADCDC010000296.1 GCA_020252385.1 Aestuariivirga sp. | reverse complement strand
GACCATCCTGAAGGCCCCGCCGATCCTGATCCTCGACGAAGCCACCTCCGCGCTCGACAGCTTCACGGAGCACCAGATCCAGGCAGCCCTGAAGACAGTCTCCAAGAACCGCACCACGCTGGTCATCGCGCACCGGCTCTCCACCGTCGTCGACGCCGACGAGATCATCGTGCTCGACAAGGGACAGGTGGCGGAGCGCGGCACCCATGACGAGCTCCTCGCCGAGGGCGGCATCTACGCCGCGATGTGGAACCGTCAGCGCCAGGCCGAACAGGCGCGCGAGATCCTGAAGGAAGTGGAACAGCAAGAGGCCGTCGAGGTGGTGGAACTGAAGGACCGCGAACAGAAGAAGAGGGTCACCAGCTTCATGCCCTGACGAGGATTGGGTTCAACCGCTTTTCAAAGTCAACGCAAGCCGCTACACGAGACCGTATGTCACTCGCAAAGTCCCTGTCCGAAGTTCTTGTGCCGATCCATCGTGAACGCTATCGCTTCGTGGCGATCTTTGCGGCGGTCACCCTCGTTCTTTTCTGGCTGGGAGCCGGGGGGTTGGCGTGGCTGGGCGTGGTTCTGACCGTCTGGTGCGCATACTTCTTCCGCGACCCGGAGCGCGTGACGCCGCTGCGAGACGGATTGGTCATTTCCCCTGCCGATGGCCGGATCAGCGCCATCGAGGAGATGATACCGCCGGTCGAACTGGACCTGCCGCGCGAGCCGGTGACGCGGATTTCGGTGTTCATGAACGTGTTCGACGTCCATGTGAACCGCTCGCCCGTCGATGCCTCGATCCGGCGGATTACCTATGTGCCGGGATTGTTCGTCAATGCCGATCTCGACAAGGCCTCCCTCGACAATGAGCGCCAGGCCTTCACGCTTGCGCGCGCTGACGGGCAGTTGATCGGCGTCGTCCAGATCGCGGGCCTCGTCGCGCGGCGGATCGTCAAGTTCGTGAATGAGGGTGAGCATCTTTCGGCGGGCCAGCGCTTTGGCCTCATCCGCTTCGGGAGCCGCGTCGATGTTTACCTTCCCAAGGGCGTGAAGGCCCTGGCCTGCGTCGGCCAGCGGGCCGTGGCGGGTGAAACCGTGCTCGCCGACCTCTCCGGGCAGGAGCCCGAGCGGCAGGGGCGCTCCAGCTGATGGAAGAGGCAAGGGACAGCCTCGATCATGCCGTGACGCGCCCGCAGGGACGCTTCCGCATGGTCCCGGTGCGCTATCTCCTGCCCAACCTCATCACGCTCCTGGCGCTCTGCAGCGGGGTCACGGCCATCCGGCTCGCCCTCGAGGCGCGTTATGAGCTGGCAGTGGCCTGCGTCATGCTTGCGGTGGTTCTCGATGCGGTGGACGGACGGCTCGCGCGCCTGCTCAAGGGCACCTCGCGCTTTGGCGCAGAACTCGACTCGCTTGCGGATTTCGTGAACTTCGGCGTGGCGCCCGCCATTCTTCTCTATGTCTGGTCACTGAACAGCCTGAAGACGTTGGGCTGGGTCATTTGCCTGGTGCTTGCGATCGCCTGCGCCTTGCGGCTGGCGCGCTTCAATGTCGCGCTCGACGATCCGAACAAGCCCGCCTGGGCAAGCCAGTTCTTCAGCGGAGCGCCGGCTCCGGCGGGAGCGGGACTGGCGCTATTGCCATTCTACATGGGATTCCTCGGGCTCTTTGACGATGGCCATGACTGGGCGCTGGTGATCGGCCCCTATGTCGTGCTGATCGCCCTTCTGATGGTCAGCCGCATTCCGACCTTCTCGGGCAAGAACATGGGGCGCATTCCGGGTGACAAGGTGCTGCCGGTGCTCGTCGTGGCCGCCCTCGCCGTCATCATGCTGATCGCCTTCCCCTGGGAGTTCCTCACCATCGTGAGCATCGCCTACATGGCGTTGATCCCCGTCAGCATGCGCTCCTACCGGCGGCATGCCGCGGCAGAGCCGCGCCCGCCCCAGGTGGACAGCCCGCCTGCGGCATGACGCGGCACCCTGTTCCCTAGTCGAGGACGCGTGAAAGGTCGGCGATCAGGTCGCTGGCGTTCTCGATTCCCACTGAGAGACGAAACACGCCGTCGCCGGCAAAGTCGCGGTAGCGGCGCAGCTGCTCGGCATCATGACGGAAGGTCGATGCCTGGATGTCGTCCGTGCCGATCCAGTAGATCAGGCTTCGGTGGTGGCCGAGCGAGACGGCATAATGGATGATCTCGAGATCCTTCACCATGCGGCTGGCGATGTCGGTGCCCTTGCTCCGCGTCTGGAATGTCATCATGCCGGAGAAATTCCGCATCTGGCGCGCTGCCAGCTCATGCTGCGGATGGGATGGAAGCCCGGGATAGAAGACCCTGGTCACCTGCGGGTGACCCTCGAGAAAGCGTGCGACCTCCATCGCTGCCTCCTCATGCGCCCGCATGCGGATGGGAAGGGTTGCCGCGCCCCGCAGGATGAGCCAGGCGTTGAAGGGCGAGAGCACGCCGCCGAAGTGCACCGTGGCCTCGAGGTTGAGGGCATCGAGTTCCTGCTTCCGGCCAATCACCGCGCCTCCCATGGCATCACCATGGCCTGAGATGTATTTGGTGAGCGAGTGCACCACGAAGTCAGCGCCGAGACTGAGCGGCTGGGTGGCGATCGGCGTGGCATAGGTGGAATCGACGGCGACGTCGCGAATGCCCCTCTCATGCGCGATCCGCGCGAGAAGGGCGATGTCGCACAGCCTCATCGTGGGATTGGCCGGCGTCTCGAGCCACAGCATCCGGGTGGACGGCCGGATCGCGCGCTCCACGTCCTCGGGCCGCGAGGTATCGACGTAGGAGACCTCTATTCCGTAGCGAGGCAGCGTGTCCCGCGCCAGTTCGGCAATCCCGACGTAGTTGGCATCCGGCACGATCAGGTGATCGCCCCGGCTGAGGCGTCCGCAGATCAGGGCATGGGCGGCGGCAACGCCCGAGGCATAGCAGAGTGCAGCCTCGCCGCCCTCCAGGGCCGCGAGCTTCGCTTCGAGCTGGGCGACCGTGGGGCTTCCGACCCTGCCATAGATGAAACCGTCGTAACCCTGTTCGTCACGGGCCGAAAAGCCGGTCAGGGTTTCGGGCGCGAAGGTCACGGACATGACCAGATTGGGCGAGGATGCACGGGTAGCGGGATCGACGAATTCCCCCGCATGGACGGCCGCGGTCTCCGTCTGCCAGTCCCGGTTGCCTGTCTTGCTGGTCGCCATGATCGCCCTTTCCCGCTGCTCCCAGCTGTCCTGCCCCGTGGCATGGCAACCGCGAAAGTTGTTCCCACTTCCACGCGTCATGCTCTAGAAGGAGGCCCATGATGCAGGCAGGCAGACCAAACTGCAACCGCAGTGCCGGGGAACCTTCAAGGCCAGTATGACGTGGGACAACCCCCATTGGAGCGGACGGCAGCTGCAGAATGCCAGTCCCCGGCAGAAGCTCAATCCGAACGCCTTTGCACGGCTCGCCCGCTTCTGCGCCAACCATGGCAACATCATCGTCTTGTTGTGGTCGGTGCTGGCGATGGTCTGTGGCAGCTATGCCGCATCCGTCCTCGTGATCGATCCGGATCAGCGCCCGCGCGTCAGCCTCGATGCCACGACGGCCAAGCTCCAGGCCGAACTCGACCGTCAGTTCCCGGGCATCGAGCAGACCTTCCTCGCCGTGGTCGAGAACAGCGACTTGCGGATCGCGCGTGAACAGGCCATGGCGCTCGCCGCCGCCTTGAGTGCGCGGGAGGATCTGTTTGTTTCCGCCTTCGTTCCTGGCACGGGGGTGTTCTATGAAACGAACGCCTTGCTGTTTCAAAGTCTGGCCGACGTGCGCGCCAAGGTGGACGGTCTCATCCAGATGGAGCCGTTGCACTATGCCATGGCGTCGGCCCCCGATATCCTCGGATTTGCCAGCCTCGTGAACGAAATCGGCAAGGCGGTGGTGCAGGGACGCTCACCCCCCGGACTCGAGGCGATGCTGCTTGCCGCCTCGGCATCGATCGAGGCGGAGGTGACGGGGGCCAAGCGTCCGGTGGATTGGGTGGCGCTTGCAGGTCTCGACGGAGACGTGGAGAGCCAGCGCTGGTTCGTCCTGGCAGCGCCGCGGGCTGGCATGGAGGTGCAGGCCGCCGCCGCTGCCCGCCAGGCCGCCAGCAACACGGAAAGCGTTACCTGGGTGTGGCCGCGCAGGGCTCTGGCCTCCGCCCCGGATACCGCGCGCGATTTCGTCGTGCCGGCCTGTCTTTCAGTCCTGCTCTCGGTTCTCATTTCCGCATTGGTGCTGGGTTCGATACGCCAGACGGCGGTTCTCATGCTGGGGGCAAGCGTGACGCTGTGCTGCGCCGCCGCCGTGACCGCCGCCATGGGCCAGTCCCTCGACGGGGCCACCTGGTCCTTCGCGCTGGCAGCGCTGGCGCCCGTCTTCGTCGCCGGGTCGATGATCTGCACGGCCTTTGGCGGTTGCCGCTCCAAGGGCGTTTCCATCACGCAATCGATCATGCTTGCGGCCCACCGGCAAGGCGGCCTTGCGACCACGGCCATACTCCTGTTCGCCGTCATGTGGGTGTCCTGGCTGGTCCGCCAACTGCCTTCGCTCAGCCACTTCGCGGTCATCGGCATCATCGCTTGCGTGGTGGCGTGGTTCGTGACGATGACGCTGCTGCCAGCCGCGCTCTCGGTCTTGGCCGCCCGCCGGCCTGCGGACCAGCCGAACTGGCTGGACGAGGCCTTGGGTGGCCGGACCAATCCCCGCACGCGGACCGCCACGGACGCCGTGGCGATGATTCTCCTCGTCGGAGCGATCTTCTGTGCGGCCTTCCTTCCTGCCGTGCGCTTCGGCGAGCGCCAGACACCATCCACGCCGCCACCAATGCTCGAGACGCCCGATGCGCGCGGCGCCGTCCACATTCTCGTGCCGCAGGATCGTGTTGAGGATGTGGTGTCGCTTCTGGCCAGTCTCCCGGAGGTGGGGGCGATCCGGACCGCTACCCAGTTCCTGCCACCGGAGGCGCCCGAGAAGGTCGCCGAGCTGCGGCGGCTGGCCAGCCTCACGCCATTCGAGCCCGCTTTCCGGCCCCCGGCGGATCCAGCCCAGCTGCAGCAGAGCTTCGCCGAACTCGAGGAGCAGCTGACCTCCATCGCCGTGGGGCCGGCCACTTCACCTGCGCTGAAGGAGGCCGCCCTCCGCTTGCGGCGCGCCGTCGCCCTGCTGATGCAGCCCAGCGCTCCGACCGCTGCACAGGTCACGGAGCTCGAGCGGTCCCTGTTCGGTGGTCTGGGCGATCTTTCGAAGCTGACGGAACGCCTCGCCGCGCTCGAGGTGCCAACCGTCGGCAGCCTCGACCCGCGCCTGCTTCGCCGCTTCGTCACTGAAGACGGCATCTGGCGGATTGAGGTCATGCCGCGCAGCGGCATCGGCGAGCTTTCTTTCGCTGCCTCGCTCCGGCGCACCGTTCCGGAATCCGCTGGCGTGCCGCTGGTGTCCCTGGCGCGGAACGAAATCATCCACCATGAAGCCGTTCTCGCATCGGCCATGGCGCTGGCGCTCGCATCCTTCCTGCTGCTCGCGGCCCTGCGCAACGTCACCGCATGGATCTTGACGCTTGTGCCGGCAGGCGCCTTCATCACGGTGACGGCTGCGCTGACCGCCACGCTGGGCATCAGCCTGAACGTCTCGATGCTGGCGGGCCTCACCACCGCCATGGCGGTGCTCATCGCCTCATCGATGCGCGTGGCCTATCAGCTCTGCCGGCCGGAATCGACGGAAGGGGCCACGGCGGTCGCGTTCCGCGGGGCCTTGCTTCCACCCATGGTGCTCGCGGCCGCAGTGGCGCCCCTTGCCGTGTCATCGCGGCCCGCCGTGTCTGAAGTGGGCGCCGCACTGGCCATGCTGCTCGTCATGACGGCGTTGCTCAGCATCCTGCTGGTGCCGGCATTGGCACGCTGGCTGCAGGCCTTGACCGGCACGCGCCGGAGACGGACATACCGCGCGTAGCGAGGCATGGTCATCCCCCGATCAGATGTCGAGGCCCTCGATATTCATGAATGCCGTTCTCAGCGCCTTGGACCACTCGCTCGACAGCATCTTGAAGTAGGGATCGTCAAGCCCGATGCGCTTGGTGTGCTCGATCTTCAGCGAGCCTGACTCGTAGGTCAGGAGATCGATCGGAAGACCGACGCTTAGGTTTGAGCGCAGCGTCGAATCGAAGGACAGCAGAACCATCTTCGCAGCGTCACCGAGCTTCATGTCGTTGCGCGCCACACGGTCGAGGATCGGCTTGCCGTATTTGTGTTCGCCGATCTGAAAGAACGGCGTATCCGCCGTGGCCTCGATGAAGTTGCCGGCGGAGTATATATTGAAAAGCCGCGGGCGCTCCGTGCCGATCTGTCCCGCGAAGATGAAGCTCGCCGCGAAGGACTCCCCATTGGAGTGGAGAAACTCCCCGTCGGTGGACTTCACGTCCCGGACGGCTCTGCCCACGATGCGGGCGGCCTGGAACATGGTCTTGGCGGCGTAGAGATTGTTGATTTTCGCCCGGCCGCCTGCCTTCAGCTGCGTTCCCTCCGAAAGCGAACTCACGACCGCCTGGGTGATGGCCAAATTGCCTGCGGTGAGCAGCACGAACACCGACTGCCCGGGCCGTTCCCAAGTATAGAGCTTCTTGAACTTGCCGACATTGTCCACGCCCGCGTTGGTCCGCGTGTCCGCGGCCATGACGAGGCCGTCGTCGAGCAGCAATCCCACGCAGTAAGTCATGTCCCCGCCGTCCAGAAAGAATCCGTTCCGCGGCTCATTGTTGGGCGATCTCGACGCGAACTTCAACCCTCATGCGCTCCGTGGCACCCCCTCTCCGGGAACCACGGATCGGAGCCACGCCTGAGGAATCGAGACCGGCGGCGACACGGACATAGTTGTCGGTGGAACACTTGGCGTTTGCCGGGTCGAACCCCACCCAGCCGAGGTCCGGCACCAGCGCCTCTGCCCAGGCATGGGCGGCGGTGGAGGAGGCTCCCTGGCCGATGGCCAGGTAACCCGTGACGTAGCGGGCTGGCACGCCGGCCGCCCTGGCGGCCGCGATGAAGATATGCGCATGGTCCTGGCATACGCCACGCCCGTCCGCGAAGGCCTCGGCCGCCGTGGTGTGCGCGTGGGTCGAGCCAAGCTCATAGGCCACTCTGGCGTGAATTTCGGCCATCAGGGCGTGCAGGCCGTCAAGCACTTGTCGGCCGGCAAACTGCTTCTCGGCGAGCGCGCGGATCGGCGCATTTGCGCTGGTCGATTTCGTCTGCCTCAGGAACACGGCATCTGGCGCGGGGCAATTGAGGCCGCGCACCACGCCTGCCGTGTCGGTGACATCGACGATGCCCTCGGCGATGATGGCGATGGGACCCTCGATCTTACCGAAGGTGATCATGTGCACACGGTTGCCGAAGCCATCCCAGTAACCGAGTGCCCGCTCGAAACCAGGCGCCGTGACTGACCAGGAGATGGTCTTCTGGGAGGCGAAAT
>JADCDC010000295.1 GCA_020252385.1 Aestuariivirga sp. | reverse complement strand
TGGCAGGTGCTGCTCCATGTCGTGTTCCAGCTGATCCTGCCCGGCATGGCGGCGACAACGATCTTCGTGGCCCTGCTGACGTGGAAGGAGTTCCTGATCCCCGTGATGCTGGCTGGCAATGATGCCAAGACGCTCCCCGTCTTCATCTCGGGCTTCATCTCGACGCGCAACCTCGACTGGGGTCCGATGGCGGCGGCCTCGGCGGTGGCGATCGTGCCCATCACCATGTTGACCGTCGTGGCGCAGCGCGCGTTGGTCTCGGGCCTCTCCTCGGGAGCAATCAAGGGATGACCGGTCTTCTCGATGGCAACCGTATCCTGATCACCGGAGCCGCGCGCGGCATCGGGCTTGCCGTCGCCGAAGCGGCAGTTGCCGCCGGCGCGCGTGTTGCGTTGGCCGACATCGACGCTGCGGAGCTGCTGCCGCAGGCAAAGGCCCGCGGCGCGGCGGCAATCGTCATGGACGTCGGCGACGCCCTCTCCGTGCGGCAGGGCGTTGCGGAGGCTGCTGCGGTCCTGGGGGGCCTCGGCGGTCTCGTCAATAACGCGGCGATCCTCGATGAAAGCCACGCGGGGAGCGTCAGCGAACAGAGGTTTCATGAGGTGCTATCCGTCAACCTGACGTCCATTCTGCGCGTCAGTCAGGCGGCCTTGCCCTTCCTCCGTGAAGGACCCTCGGCAATTGTCAACACACTGTCGACGCAGGCCATGTTCGGACAGCCGAATTCAGTGGCCTATGCAGCGGCCAAGGGCGGCGGCCTGAACCTCACCCGCGCCATGGCGGTGGACTTGGCGCCGGTGCGTGTCAATGCGGTGGCGCCGGGCTTCATCGATACGCGCATGGCCATCATGCAGGATGGGACGCATGAACATGCGGCGGACCGGTTCCGGGACGTCTATATCGCGCAACGGAAGATTCCGCTTGCCCGTCCGGGCACGCCCGGGGATTGCGCGGGCGTCTTCCTCTTCCTCCTGTCGGACCTCGCGCGTTACGTCACCGGCCAATGCATCGCGGTCGACGGCGGGCTGACAGCGACCTATTGAAAGGACGAACGGATGTGCAAGGCCAATCGCGAGCGAAGCGCACCCACGTTCGGTAACAAGCGCAAGGGACGTGAGGTGAGATGACTGGCATGACGAGCGGTCACGGCGCGGGCGATGTTCCGGGAAGCCGGCGCGCCCATTCGGCATCCGAGATCAATGCGGCACTGATGCAGGCCATTCGAGAAGGCCGTTACCGACCAGGCGCGCAGCTGCCGAACGAGCGGCAGCTGGCCGAGCAGTTCGGTACGTCACGCCAGCAGGTCCGCGACGCGCTCCTGATCCTCAGCGAGTCAGGGCTGATCTCGCGCAAGGTCGGCTCCGGAACCTGGCTTTCCGGGAATGCTCCGCAGATCATTGAAAGGCTCGACGCCGATGTTGACATCACGGCCCCGCATGAACATTCCTTCCTCGAGACGGTTGAGGCGCGGCTCATGATGGAGCCGGGGGTCGCGGCACTCGCAGCGCGGAACGTCAGCGAGGACCATGTCGCGACGCTGCGTATGTCGCTCGATGCAATCCGTGCACCCTGCAACTGGCTCGAGTTCAAGTCCCGCATCTACCAGTTCTCGCGCGCCTATTATGTGGCCGCCAACAACAGCTTCCTGTTGCGCGCCTTCGATCTGATTGCCAAGGCAAGGGCGGACCATCGCTTCGACGGTCGGCGCGACAACACCGAGGTAGCGGATATCGTCCGCGACCACACCTATGTACAACTCTCCCAGATCTTTCGCGCCATTGCGGATGGTGACGAGACGCGGGCCGAAACCGTGACGCGCAGCTACCTCCTCGGCCTCGCCGCTGCGTCGGGCCTATCCTAGGGGATTGGCTGATTGGGGAAATTTCTTGGAAAGGATACTAAGAAAGAAACAGGAAAACTCAAAGTAGTGGACCCTGTTCACGTTGTAGGCGTGCCAGATGTTTCTGAAATTTTAACGACTTGCCGAGCAGGGAAGGCCTGCGCGTGATCAGGCCTGCCCAGTTGCACTAGCCGGAGTCATCTTCCGCGACAAATGCCTTCAGGCTGGTAGCGTCACGAATGAAGATGCCCTGATAACTCAGATCGACCAGTCCACTCCGTTGGAAGCTTCGCAATGCCGTTCCAACCGAGCTGCGGGAGAGGTTGGACAGGTGCGCCAGTTCTTCCTGGGTAACGTCGACGTCTCCAACGGCGGGTGTTTTGTCGACGGGATTGCGCAGGCCGGCCAGGCGCAGCAGCACCGCCGCGCAGCGCCGCGCCGGATTGCGGATGAGAAGATCATCAACTGCCGCCATCGCAATGCTGGAATTCATTTCTGCAAGACCTGTGAAGTATCGCCAGGCCTTTGTGTCTTTGTTGACAAGGGCGTCCAAATTCACCATCGGCAGCAACAAGATCTGAGACGGCCGCACGGTTCTCAAGCCAATGGCACGCGACTGCCGCATTGCTCCGGATACCACGCCGAACCATTGCCCGGGACGCATGAGATGGCCGAGGTATGGCCCGCGTTCCTGGGGCGCGATCCAAACTCCCACGCGGCCAGCGGCGAGGCCATAAACCCCGCCAGGGGGATCGTCGATATCGTAGACCAACTGGTCAGCGGGAAAACTCAGCAACTTGCAATTCTGCAAGAGCCTGGAGGAGAATTCCTCAGGCGTCCGGCTGAGCCAGCCGGTACGTCGCATGAACTCCCTGGCCTCCCTCTCACTGAGGGCCTTCGCCCCAGCATCAGTCTTGTGTCTCATGGCGGTCAGCGCTCCTCCGTTGACAGCGGGAGCAGCGGCAGCCTCCCGTCATTCTGCCGCTCCTCTTCTGATGCGCGGGCAATCGACTTTGCGTCCGAACCGGTCGCCGGAGCCGCACCGCAACGGGCAATCCCAATTGGCCATGCATAGCCAATTTCAATATGTGGAGCAGATATAGTGGCCGGAGGTCAAGGGGAGTTCCAGCATGAAGCGCCTTTCTAGGTGTCTTGTCCTCGCCACGCTCGGAACGCTGACGGCAAGCCATGCCGCATTCGCGGTTGAAGGCGGTACGGGAGCTTATCTGCTGGGTTCGCGCGACCTGATGGCGGGCTTCGTGCCGCCGCCCGGAACCTATGTCTCGATGGATGGCATCTACGTCAACGGCTCGGCCCCGGTGCTGAGCATCGGCGGCCAGGTCGTGACGGAGCCGGACATCGATGCGATCGTGTTCAAGCTCAATGGCACTCAGGTGTTCGACGGCAGCGTGATGGGCGGCCGTTTCGCCCTGACCGTCAACGTGCCGGTGGCGCGCGCCAACCTCGAGGCGCAAGCGGACGTCGACCCGCTGAACAAGAGCGTCAACGTCACCGACGAGCAGTTCGGTCTGGCGGACATCACCATCACCCCATCTATAGGCTGGAGCAGCGGCCACCTTTATTCCAGTTTCGGCGTTTCCTTCTACCTGCCCACCGGCCAATACAGCACGGCGGAGGTGAGGCCCCTGCAGGGTGAATATGACGTCCTGAGCACCGGCAAGAACAAGTTCGCGGTCGATCCGACGCTCTCCCTCACCTACCTCAACCCCGAGAACGGCTTCGAGCTGAGCGGCGCGCTGGGCGTCACCATCAGCGCGGAGAACGAGGCGACGGACTATCTCACAGCACCTGAGCTTCACCTCGAGATGACTGCGGCCCAGCACTTCCCCTCAGGATTCGTGCTGGGTGTCACGGGCTATGCCTATCAACAGCTTGGCAATGACAGCGGCAGTGGCGCGGAGAGCTTCCAGAATGCCGTAGACGCGAAGAGCCTGCAGGCCCGCGTCTTCGGCGCCGGCCCGGTGCTTCAATACAATACCAATATCGGCGAGCTGCCTGTCTCGCTCGAGGGCAAGTTCATCCAGGAGTTCGGCGCCAAGCGCCGGCTCGAAAGCCAGATATTCTGGCTCACTGCTGGGGCGGCATTCTGACGAGGCACCAGTCAGCGCCTGCCACCACACATTATGGGGAGGAAGCGATCATGACACGGCAGTGCATCGAAGGACGGGATTGGAAAAGCCGGCTCAGGTTCTGCCTGATGGCCGCTGCCGCCCTGGCGCTGGTGCCGGTGATGCCAGTTGCCGCCCAGGAGGGTGACGAGCCCAACGCGATGGTTCCCACGATCCAGAAGGGACGCGCCTACTCGCCCTATGCCCAGCGCAACGTTCCTACCATGGTGCTGTTCGGCGATACCCATGTTCATACGGCCTTGTCGGCCGATGCCGGCGGTGGTGGGACCAGGCTTCTGCCGCGCGATGCCTATCGCTTCGCGCGCGGCGAGGAGATCGTTTCGAACACCGGCCAGAAGGTCAAGCTGCAGACGCCCCTCGACTTCTACATGATCACCGACCACTCGGATGGCATGGGCGCCATCGTCGATATTCTGAAGGGTGCGCCCAATATCCTTGCCGATCCCGTCGGCCGTCAGTTTCACGAGGCCTTCAAGAAGGGCGGCGCGGCGGCGGGCCAGGCCGCAAAGGACATGACCGCCATGTTCGCGCAGGGCAAGGTGCCGGAGGCCATGAACTACCAGCCCGGCAATCCGGCCTACAAGTCGACATGGGAAGACCTGATCGCGGCGGCTGACGAATTCAACGAACCCGGTCGGTTCTCAACGTTCTTTGCCTTCGAATGGACGTCGCTCGTCAAGGGCAACAACCTGCATCGCAACGTGATCTTCCGCGATGGCGCGGAGAAGGTCTCGCAGATCGTGCCCTATACCACGACCGCCCCGCTGGGAAGCCCCGACCCCCGCGCGCTCTGGGCCTGGCTGCAGATGTATGAAGACAAGACCGGCGGGCAAGTCCTGGCCATTCCCCACAATGGCAATCTCTCGAATGGCATGATGTTCCCGGAGGTCGATGACTTCGACGGAGGCAAAGCGCTGGATGCCGAGTATGCCAAGACCCGGCAGAAATGGGAGCGCCTCTATGAGGTGACGCAGAACAAGGGTGACGGAGAGGCCCATCCGGTGCTTTCGCCTACCGATGAGTTCGCGGACTATGAGACCTGGGATCAGGGCAACCTCGACCTCAGCGAGAAGAAGACACCGGACATGCTGCCGCATGAGTATGCCCGCTCAGGGTTGAAGCTGGGACTCGAGCTGCAGGAAAAGCTCGGAACCAATCCCTTCAAGTTCGGCATGGTTGGCGCCAGCGACACCCACACTGCACTGACAACGCCCGACAACGACAACTTCTTCGGCAAGTTCACCCAGTATGAACCAAGCCCCGACCGCGCCAATCATCTGTCGCGGAAGGCTCAGCAGGCCGGAGGCAAGGACCTCTACGCGTGGCAATACATTACCAGCGGCCTGACTGCGGTTTGGGCGACCGAAAACACTCGCACCGCCATCTGGGATTCCATGCAGCGCCGCGAGGTCTATGCCACGACCGGCCCGCGCATGCGGGTGCGGTTCTTCGGCGGCTTCGACTTCTCGGCCGATGACGCCCTGAGCCGCAACCTTGCCGAAGTGGGCTACAGCAAGGGTGTGCCGATGGGCAGCGATCTCGTGGCGGCGCCCGCCGGCAAGCCGGCTTCCTTTCTCGTCTTCGCGCTCCGCGATCCGGTGGGCGCCAATCTGGATCGTATCCAGATCATCAAGGGCTGGCTCGACAAGGACGGCAAGCCCCAGGAGAAGGTCTATGACGTCGCATGGTCGGGTGACCGCAAGGCAGGTGCTGACGGCAAGCTGCCGCCGGTGGGCGATACGGTCAATCTTTCAATTCCGAGCTGGACCAACAACATCGGCGCATCCGAACTGGGCACGGTATGGATCGACCCGGACTTCGATCCATCGCTCAGGGCCTTCTACTACGCCCGCGTGATCGAGATCCCGACTCCGCGCTGGACCGCCTATGACCGGGTGAGGTTCAGTCTCGACCTGCCGAAGGACATTCCATTGAAGCAGCAGGAGCGGGCCTATACCTCGCCCATCTGGTACAATCCTTGACCCGTAAATCGACATTCACATGAGAGCAGCGGGGCTGTTCATGGCCGCATGTTACGCCGCGCTGCTTGGTGCAGGCACGGCAGTGGCACAGGAACAATCGCAAGCAGGCGAAGATCTTTCTCAGGAGGCGAACGATCCCGACGCGTCACTGATTTCGAAGCTGTTGGCCGACTGGCCGGACAATGGGGCTTGGAGCCCGCTGTTGGCTGCACGGCGAAGAGTGGCCAGATACTCTAAGGACTGTTCAATCAGAACGTCTTTTCCTTTGCCGGCGATGACGACATGCCGGATCTGAAAAAATCGGTCCCGCAACCCATCCCCACGATTGGCCTTGGCAATGGCTGGTCCACGGGCTTGTCGGAAATGCCGATCACCTGCGACTTGGACCGCAACGACTGGGTCAGCCTGCCTTTGGGCGTCAAACTCGCCAAGCTGCTCAAGTTCGGCGCTGTGCCGATGCAGTTCACCGCCCAGTACGAGTATAGCTCTGCCGACGATTATGCCGTGCCGGAAGACCCTTGCAGTTTCGCCGTCAGGCTCCTGATGCCGACAGGCGGATGGGCTTCAACACTTGTCTGAAAAGGACCACCCATGCTTCGATCCATCAAGATTTCCTCTCTTGGCGCGCTGATCGGCATTTTGCTGTGTGCCACCGCTGCTGTTGCGGCGGACAAGCGCACGCCGCCGCCAGAACTGAGCGGCCTGGCAGGACCGGAGGCTGAAGCCTTCTATCTGGGGGCGAACGCCATCATCTGGGGCTATCCTGCCGTGATGTTCGAGCAACTGATGCGCGGGCGCACCAGCCCCGACATCGTCGCCAAAGGCAACCCGCAGGCGGCGGTCAACCAGTTCGGTCTGGTGCGCGATCTGCGCGGGCCGGAGTTCAAGCAGATTGCCACGCCCAACAACGACACGATTTATGCCCAGTCCTTTGTCGATGTAAGCCGAGAGCCGATCGTGCTGTCAGTTCCGGCCGTTGCGGCACCCCGCTACTACACCTTCCAACTCTGGGACCCGAACGGTGATACCTTCAGTTACATCGGCAGCCGCACCACTGGACGCGAAGCAGGCCATTTCGCCTTTGTCGGACCGAACTGGCAAGGCGATTTGCCCGAGAGCGTTACAAGGATCGACACGCCCTACAACGGCTTGGTGATCTGGGGCCGGATCGGCGTGGACGGGCCAGAAGACCTGCAGAACGCTCTGGATATCCAGGATGCGCTGCGACTGACCCCGCTGAGCCTGTTCGGCACTTCCGAGGCACAGCTCCCGCCCGATCTGGCGTTTTCCGAGGCGCGTGTCGCCTTCGACGCCTCGGGCATCCCTGAAGACCTGATCCTTTATGCCGAGCTTGCCAATTCCCTGCGCCACACCTCGCCGAAGGCGCAGGATGCGGTCGTGGCCGCCACCTTGCCGCAGATCGGCTTCAGCGCGGATGGCACGGTGTTTGATCCCAGCACGCTCACAGACGCGCAACGCAGCGGTCTGGCCAAGGGCGCGCAATTCGCGCTGCATCTGATGGATGTGAGTTCGCAGACCGCCGGCGTTGGCGTGAACGGTTGGCGGTGGAGCCCGAAATCCGGAATCATGGGCAATGACTATCTGTTCCGGGCCGCCTTTGCCAAATGGTATACTGGCGGGAACGCGCCATCGGAAGCGATCTACATGGACGCACGCACCGACAATACCGGTGCCGCGCTGGATGGCAGCAAGCGCTACATCGTCCGCTTCGAGAAGGGTGAGGAACCCAAGGTGGATGCCTTCTGGTCGATCTCGATGTATCACATCGCCGATGGATCCTTCGTCGACAATCCGATCAAGCGCTATTCGATCGGGGATCGTACCAAGGGTCTGACCCGCGCGGCCGACGGCTCCCTGACCATCTACATCCAGCACGACCAGCCCGAAGGGACCGAAGCACAGGCGAACTGGTTGCCGTCTCCCGCCGATGGCTACTACCTGAACCTGAGGCTTTACGGGCCGGACGACGGACTGCCTTCAGGCAAATGGGCACCCCCGCCCGTGATGATCGTGGAATGAAACAACGCTGTTGCAGAGCAGGAGAGTCACGATGACCGCAAGGATCAGATCTCTATGGCCCGCCCTTGTGCTCGGGTTGGTGGCCTTGTCGCCCGTGCCGAGCTTCTCCCAGGCGATGGACGGTTCGGTTCTTCCGTTCCCGCCCGTGCCATCGGCCAGCACTGCCGGGCCGATCTTGCAGGAGTCCACGCATGTCCGGCGGGCCCAGCCGAGCCATCTGCCCGCTGATGCGCCCAACATCCTGATCATCCTGCTGGATGACGTGGGCTTCGGCCAGGCCGCGACCTTTGGTGGCGACATCCAGACGCCGACGCTCAGCAAACTTGCCGCAGAAGGCATCGCCTACAACAGTTTCCACACCACCGCGATCTGTTCGCCCACCCGCGCCGCACTGCTGACGGGGCGCAACCATCACCGGGTGGGCTCGGGCACCATCGCTGAGCGCGCCGTCGATTGGGACGGCTATGTCGGGGTGATCCCCAAGACCTCGGCCACCCTTGCCGAAGTGCTGAAGAACTACGGCTATTCCACCGCCGCCTTCGGAAAATGGCACAACACCCCGGCCACCGAAACCACCGCGATGGGGCCGTTCGACCGTTGGCCCACCAGCTATGGGTTCGAGCGCTTCTACGGCTTTCTCGCCGGCGAAACCTCGCAATGGGAGCCGCGTCTGGTCAGCAACACAACGGTCATCGAGCCACCGCACGACCCCAACTATCACCTGACCACCGACCTTGCCGACCAGACCATCACCTGGCTGCGCCAGCACCGGAGCTTTGCGCCCGACAAGCCGTTCTTCATTTATTGGGCACCCGGGGCGGCACACGGCCCGCACCACATCACGCAGGCAGATGCGGATGCCTACAAGGGCCTGTTCGACGCCGGATGGGACGCGATGCGCGAGCGCGTCTTTGCCAAGCAAAAGGAACTGGGCTGGATCCCCGCCGACACCGTACTGAATCCACGTCCCGAAGGCATCGTATCCTGGGAGGACATTCCCGCCTATCAACGTTCATTCCAGACCCGACTGATGGAGCTTTTCGCCGGATTCGTGCAGGACGCCGACGAACAGGCCGGCCGCATCGTCGACGAGATCAAGGCCCAGGGCCAACTGGACAATACCATCGTCATCTACATCTTCGGAGATAACGGGGCCTCGGCCGAAGGTCAGAACGGCACCATCAGCGAGCTTCTGGCGCAGAACAACATTCCCAATACCACCGCCCAGCAACTGGCCGCGCTGAAGCGGCTGGGCGGG
>JADCDC010000294.1 GCA_020252385.1 Aestuariivirga sp. | reverse complement strand
GTCATGCAGGATGCCGAGTTCCACGCTGCGCGGCTTGCCCTTGTAGACCGGCGTGAAGGAGTGGATCGACACCACGAGGGAGCGCACGCCGCCCGCGGCGCGCCGGTCGAGCAGCAGCGAGACGCCGTCGTGGAAGGGGCGGTAGATCTCGCGCATGCGCGCCAGCCTGTCATCTGGGGAAAGCCTGCGGTTGCCGGGCACCTGGGTGATTTCGCTCACCTCCGGAATGGCGTCCGCCGACTCAGGGGGGCGGTTGCAGTCATAGGCGAGCCGCGAATAGCGCTGCAGAAGCAACGGCGCGTCCATCAGTCGCGACAGGAGCCTCGCCACCTTCTCAGCACCTAAGTCCCAGGCGATGTGGCTCTCGCGCTCCGCCTCGGAGAGGCCGAGGCTTCCCAACCGACGCGGCAGGTGGCGGGAGGCGTGCTCGCAGACCAGCACATAAGGCGAGCGCCCCTCCGCGTTCACGCACAGGAAGGGGCTTTCCTCGTCGTCATGGAGCAAAGCTCCCATTCTGGTTGTCTCCGGGGAAACATCATGCAGGTGAAGGAATGATTTCAGATTGTGTTGTGGCTGTCAATTTCGTTACAGTGCCGGCCGGGACATCGGGAGAAGCATCATGCCGCCGCACCGCGCCGCCACGGTTGCCGAGAGACTGCGCCTGATGTCGGCCGAGCTGACCGCCGCCGAGCGCAAGCTGATGGCGGCCCTGTTCGCCAACTATCCGATGGCGGGCCTCGGCAGCATCACCGACTTCGCGCGCGAGGCGGATGTATCGACTCCTTCCGTTCTCCGGCTCGCGAAGAAGCTTGGTTTCGCGGGCTTTCCGGCACTGCAGGAGGAACTCCGCGCGGAGCTTTCAGCTCAGCTCCAGAACCCGATCGCCAAGCACGCCCGCTGGGCGGCGGAGGCGCCCGACGCCCACATCCTGAACCGCTTCGCCACCGCGGCGATGGAGAACCTCTCGGGCTCGCTGAAGCTGATGGACCATCATGCCTTCGACGCCATCGTGGGGCTGCTTGCCGACCGCAAGCGGCGCATCCACGTGGCCGGCGGGCGCATCACCGGGGCGCTCGCCAGCTACCTCACGATCCACCTGCAGATGGCGAGGCCGGGGGTGAGCCTCGTTCCGGCGACACCTGCCGCCTGGCCGCCCTACCTGCTCGACATCGGCCGCAATGACGTGGTCGTGCTGTTCGACATCCGCCGATATGACGCCCTGATGCTGGATTTTGCCGCTTCTGCCCGAGAACGCGAGGCGAAAATCGTCTTGATAACGGACCAGTGGATTTCCCCCATCGCGAGACTTGCCGTGCATTCACTTCCCCTCCGCATCGAAGCGCCGTCCAGCTGGGATTCGAACATCGTGCCGCTGTTCGTGGCCGAAGCCCTGGTGGCGGCCACCGTCAACGCCTCCTGGCGCGACACCGAAGCGCGCATCGCCGCACTCGAGGCCCTGTCGGACACCGGACGCCGGTCGAAATGACGGAGACCTTCGATTTCGTGATCGTGGGCGCCGGCTCCGCCGGCTGCGCCATGGCCTATCGCCTGTCGGAGGACGGACGGAACTCGGTCTGCGTGCTGGAATATGGCGGCAGCGACCGCGGCCCCTTCATCCAGATGCCGTCCGCCCTGTCCTATCCGATGAACATGAGCCTCTACAATTGGGGCTTCGAAACGGAACCCGAGCCGCATCTGGGCGGCCGAAGGCTCGCCACGCCGCGCGGCAAGGTGGTGGGCGGCTCCTCCTCGATCAACGGCATGGTGTATGTGCGGGGCCACGCGAAGGACTTCGACAGCTGGGAGGAGATGGGGGCCAGGGGCTGGGGCTTCCGCCACGTGTTGCCCTATTTCAAGCGCCAGGAGAACAGCCACGGCGGCGAGGAGGGCTGGCGCGGCACCGCGGGGCCCATGCATGTGAAGCGCGGGCACCTGACCAACCCGCTCTACGCCGCCTTCATCGAGGCGGGCCGCGAGGCCGGATACCCGATGACGCCCGACTACAACGGCCGCCAGCAGGAAGGCTTCGGGCCGATGGAGATGACGGTTCACAACGGCATTCGCTGGTCGGCCGCCAATGCCTATCTGAAGCCCGCGCTGCGGCGCGGCAAGGTGCGCCTCATCACCCATGCCTTCGCGCACCGGGTGCTGCTCGAGGGCCGCCGTGCGGTGGGTGTGGCCTATGACGTGCGCGGCAAGCCAAGGCAGGTGATGGCGCGGCGCGAGGTGATCATCGCCGCCTCGTCCATCAATTCGCCGAAGCTCCTGCAGATGTCGGGGATCGGGGCGCCGGAAACGCTGAGGGCCGCCGGCATCGAGGTCGTGCATGCACTGCCTGGCGTGGGCGAGAACCTGCAGGACCATCTCGAGGTCTATTTCCAGGTCCGCTCGAAGGAGCCGGTGACGCTTTTCTCGCACCTGAACCTCATCTCCAAGGGCATGATCGGCACGGAGTGGCTGCTGCTGAAGACCGGGCTCGGCGCCACCAACCACTTCGAGTCCTGCGGCTTCATCCGCTCGCGCGCGGGGATCGAGTATCCCGACATCCAGTATCACTTCCTGCCCGCCGCCATGCGCTATGACGGCACCGCCGCCTTCAACGACCATGGCTTCCAGGTGCATGTGGGCCCCATGCGCTCGAAGTCGAGGGGGCATGTGCGGGTGCGGAGCGGCGATCCGCATGACCCGCCCTCGATCCTGTTCAACTATCTCTCGCACCCGGACGACCTGCCGGAATGGCGGGCGGCGGTGCGGCTCACGCGCGAACTGTTCCGCCAGCCGGCGATGCAGAAATACGCCGCCGACGAGATCCAGCCCGGAAGTGCTGTCGAGAGCGACGAACAGATCGACGCCTTCGTGCGGGAGCATTGCGAGAGCGCCTACCACCCCTGCGGCACC
>JADCDC010000293.1 GCA_020252385.1 Aestuariivirga sp. | reverse complement strand
GCCCGAGCACGGCGGCTCGCAGCTCTGGCTGCGGGATGACGTCTCCGGCGATCCCGAACGGCTGATCCAGTTCGTGAAGCTCTGCGCTGCGGAGTTCGGTCTCAAGGGCCGTTGGGGCTTTCAGTACGCCAACACATGCTCGCGGCCCCGGCTCAATGCCTTCGGTGGCGGCGCGCACATCCTCGATCTCGGGACCGGCGAGACGGTCGGATGGATCGACACGGATGGCTGGCTCACCACCGCATTGGACGGAGGTGAGCCCGATGCCTGAGATCATCGAAACCATCGTCTATCGTCTCGATGAACTCTCCGACGCGGCGAAGGACGCCGCGCGCGGATGGTATCGCGAAGGCGGCTTCGATCATGACTGGTTCGAGTTCGTCTGTGACGACTTCGAACGCATCTGCACGATCCTGGGCATCAGCCTCCGGACGCGCCCTGTCCGGCTGTTCGGCGGCGGCACCCGCTCGAAACCCTGCATCTGGTTCTCGGGCTTCTGGAGCCAGGGGGACGGGGCCTGCTTCGAGGGCGACTACAGACATGCGAGAGCCGCCGCCCGCCGCATCCGAGACTATGCACCAACGGATACCGCGCTTCACCGGATCGCCGACACCCTCCAGGCCGTTCAGCGGCGCAACTTCTACCAGCTCCGAGCCACCGTGACCCACCGGGGGCGCTACTATCACGAGCATTGCATAGCCATCACGGTCGATCGCGACAGCCCCACGGGTCAGGACATGACCACCGATGCGGAAAATACCGTCTCCGAAGCGCTCCGAGATCTGGCCCGCTGGCTCTACCGCCAGCTCCAACGGGAATACGAGCATCTGACCTCGGACGAGGCCGTCGACGAGGCGATTGTGGCGAACGCCTACACCTTCACCGAAGCGGGCCGGCGCTTCGGCTGAAGCAGGCACGCGTACGTCGCACGAGAGGGAGAGAGGGGCCGGGACGGGTTTGAGCCCGGACGGTCGAGAGAGAGCGCCCACGGGCTCGTCCTGTTCCCGCTCTCCTTCGAGGTTTTCCCCATGTACGATCGTTCCGCGCCAGCCGCGCAAGCACATACGCCGGCATCTCATCTGCCACGCGCCGACCGAACTGCCGCACTGCTCGGCGCCGCCCGATCCATCCTCCCCCATCTCGAAGCCGGCCGACGTGTGGACGCCACCCTGCTTCGTGAAGCGATGGAAGCGAGCTTCAACGCGTCCGACGCTGCCGGCGCTTGGGATTGGAAGCTGGCCTATGATGCTTGCGAAGCAGCGACCGTTCTCTTCATCCGTAAATACGGGAAAACGCTTCTGCACAAAGCCGGCTCTGCGGCCGCTGCCCTGCCGCTGATCGCGAAAGTCGCCGGCCTGCTTCCCACGCACACACGCCGCACGATGGACAGCGAGACCTTCCAGCAGTTCTCGACGCCCATCCCGCTCGGACTCATCGCGGCGACCGCTGCCGCCATCCTGCCCTCCGACCGCGTGCTCGAGCCTTCGGCAGGAACCGGCTTGCTAGCAATCCTGTCGGAGATCGCGGGCGCGACCTTGATCCTCAACGAACTGGCGGAGACCCGCGCCAGCCTCCTATCCTCGCTCTTTCCGGCCATTCCCGTCACGCGCTCCGATGCGGCGCAGATCAACGATTACCTGGATCCGGGCGCCGTCCCGACCGTCGTGCTCATGAACCCGCCATTCTCTGCACTTGCAAATGTCTCTGGGCACATGGGCGACGCGGCGCTGCGGCACATCGCGTCCGCGCTCGCGCGCCTCGCCCAAGGCGGGCGCCTGGTCGCCATCACGGGCGCCAATTGCGGCCCGGACAATCCCGCCTGGCGCGAGGCGTTCATGCGTCTGCAGGAGCGCGGGCGCGTCGTGTTCACCGCGAGCATCGACGGCGCCGTCTATGCCAAGCACGGTACCGCCATCGACACGCGGCTCACCGTCTTCGACAAGCTGCCGGCGGACGATCCGGCCCGCTTTCCCGCATCACCGGGAACCGCACCCGACGCGCGCACACTCATGGATTGGGTCACGAAGCAGGTTCCGTCACGGCTCACGCTGGCGGACTCTTTCGCCCTGCCCACGCCGTCGCCGATGACGTCGAAGCGGGTTGCCCGCCCGAGTGCGCGCGGTCCCGCGAATTCAGCTCTCAGAGCCCCGCTCGACGAGCCCAGTTACGTGGATCTCGCCTATGAGACCTTCGACTGGCAACCGGCCGAGGGCGGTCGCCTGACCGACGCCATCTACGAGGAATACGGACTTCAGACGATCCGCATTCCCGGCTCTCAGGCCCATCCTACCAAGCTCGTGCAATCGGCGGCCATGGCGTCGGTCGCGCCGCCCAAGCCAAGCTACCGTCCACGCCTGCCAGAACGGCTCATCAACGAGGGCGTCCTGTCGGACGCGCAGCTAGAAACCGTGATCTATGCTGGCGAGGCGCACACGGTCTTCCTCAGCGGCGCCTGGACCGTCGACGCGACCTACGACCTCGTCTCGGCAACACCCGACGACGCGGCATCCGCCATCCGCTTCCGGCGCGGTTTCATGCTGGGCGACGGCACCGGCGCGGGCAAAGGGCGCCAGTCCGCCGCCATCATCCTCGACAACTGGCTGCGCGGACGGCGCAAGGCCCTCTGGATCTCGAAGTCCGACAAGCTGATCGAGGATGCGCAGCGCGACTGGTCGGCGCTCGGCATGGAGCGCCTGCTCGTGACGCCGCTCTCCCGCTTCCCGCAAGGACGGCCGATCACACTGCCGGAAGGCATCCTATTCACGACCTACGCCACGCTACGGTCCGATGAGAAAGCCGAGAAGGTTTCGCGCGTCCGGCAGATCGTCGATTGGTTGGGCTCCGATTTCGACGGGGTGATCATCTTCGACGAGAGCCATGCCATGCAGAACGCCGGCGGCGGCAAGGGAGAACGAGGTGACGTGGCACCCTCGCAGCAGGGCCGTGCAGGGTTGCGCCTGCAGCACGCACTCCCCAACGCCCGCATCGTCTATGTCTCGGCAACAGGCGCCACAACTGTCCACAATCTGGCCT
>JADCDC010000292.1 GCA_020252385.1 Aestuariivirga sp. | reverse complement strand
GCGTTTCGCCCACGTCGGAGCCCGACAGGTCCATCTGGTAGAGGGCCTGCACCGCGCCCAGCCTTGCGGCGGAGCGGCGGGCGGGCGGCTCGCGGTGCTTGCCGCTGGCGTTCACGAGGCGGCTTTCACGTCGAGGCCAGCGGCCTTGCGGCTCATGAGCCGCGAGAAGCGGATCATGTGGAGGGCAGCCTCGGCAGCACCCCCGCCCTTGTCCATCTCGTCCACCCGGGCGCGGGCCCAGGCCTGGGCATCGTTCTCGCAGGTCAGGATGCCGTTGCCGATGCACAGGCCCTCGAGCGTCAGGTCCATGATGCCGCGCGAGCTTTCATTGGCCACGATGTCATAATGCGTGGTCTCGCCCCTGAGCACGCAACCCAGCGCCACGTAGCCATGGTAGAGGCCCGTCTCATGCGCCACCGCGATGGCGCCGGGGATTTCGAGCGCGCCCGGAACGGCAAGGCGTTCCCAGGTGGCGCCCGCCTTCTCGATATGCGCGATGGCGCCGCGACAGAGTTCGTCGCAGATGTCGCCATAGAAGCGCGCCTCGAGGATCAGGATATGGGCGCGGGTCTGCTCGACTTTCGCTGTGGTCTTTTCTGTCTTCATGTCGCTTTGTACTCGGTAAGGCGGGCCACATAGCGCGCCAGCATGTCGATTTCAATGTTGACCCGCTGCCCCTCCGCCAGGGAGCCCCAGGTGGTGACCGCCTGGGTGTGCGGGATGATGTTGACGCCGAACTCCCGCCCCTCGACCTCGTTGACGGTGAGCGAGGTGCCATCGATCGCCACGGAACCCTTGGGCGCGATGAAGCGGGCCAGCTCATGCGGCACGCGGAAGCGGAAGCGCTTGGAGTCGCCCTCGGGCCTGATGGACACGATCTCCCCCAGCCCGTCGACATGGCCGGAGACGATGTGGCCGCCGAGCTCATCGCCGATCTTCAGGGCGCGTTCGAGATTGATGCGGGTTCCGGCCGTCCAGCCTCCGAGCGTCGTCCTGGACAGGGTTTCGGCAGACGCCTGAATGGCGAACCAGTCCCCACCCTTCTCGACAACCGTGAGGCAGCAGCCGTTGCAGGCGATCGAGGCGCCGATCTCCACCGTGGCGAGGTCATAGGCGGTCGCGATCTCGAAGCGGGTGTCCCCCGCCTTCGTGACCTTCCGCACGGTGCCGATGTCGGTGATGATGCCGGTGAACATGGAAAGTGGCACAGCCTCGTCATTTATGGTCTCCCTCCCCCTTGTGGGGAGGGGTGGGGGTCGCTCCGACCCGTAACCCTGTTGTCTTCTTCCTGAGGCGCAGCCCGACCCCCACCCCTGCCCCTCCCCACAAGGGGGAGGGGAACCAGGGTGGACGGGGCAGCGCTAGTTGCGACGTTCATAGACGCTCAGCGTATCGCTCCCAAGACTTTCCTGCTCGATCATCCGGAATGGCTGCAATGCCTGTTCGAGGCTGAGGCTGGCCAGTGCGGCAACACCTTCTGACCCGAGCATCTTCGCGGACTGTATCAGGTGGAACTGATCGACCATCCCCGCCTCGAGGAAGCTGCGCGCGACGCGGGCGCCGCCCTCGACCATCAGGCGGTTGATGCCGCGGCGGCCGAGTTCCGCAAGGGCCTCGGGCACGCTGCCTCTCAGGACGTCCGCGCCGCGGCGGGCGAGGTGGGAGGCCGGCGGCAGCTGTCCCGTCCGGCTCATGACGAAGGGCATGGGCGAGCGGTGTTCGAGACCCGGCAGGCGGCAGGTGAGTTCCGGATCATCCGCCAGCACCGTGCCCATGCCGACCAGGATCGCATCGCACTGGGCGCGCAGGAGATGGACGCGGGCCCTGGCCTCCGGCCCCGAGATGGCGGTGCGCTGGCCGACTCGCCCTGCGATCATGTGATCGGCGGAAAGCGCCATCTTCAGAATCACTTGCGGGCGCTTCTTCGTGATCCGGGTGAGGAAGCCCGCCATGTCGCGCCGGGCTTCATCGGCCATCAGGCCAGTTTCAAAGGCAATGCCCGCGCGCTCCAGAATGGCATGGCCGCCGCCCGACACGCGGGGGTCGGGATCCTCAAGCGCGGTGACGACCCGGGCGATGCCGGCCCTTACCAGCGCCTCCGCGCAGGGGCCGGTCTTGCCATGATGCGCGCAGGGTTCGAGGGTTACATAGGCGGTGGCGCCAAGGGCCCTGTCGCCCGCCATGCGCAGGGCCTCGGTCTCGGCATGGGGCCTGCCGCCGGCTTGAGTCCAGCCAACACCGAGGAGCCGCCCATCCTTGACGATGACGCAGCCGACATTGGGGTTTTCAGCCGTCGTCCCGAGCGCGCGGCGGCCGAGCCTCAGCGCCACGTCCATCCAGCGGGCGTCCTCAGCTGTCACCGGTCTCGCCGTTGTCTTCCTCGCCCGTGAGCTCGCCCAGAAGCTCTTCGAAATCCTTGGCTTCGCGGAAGTTCTTGTACACGGAGGCGAAGCGCACATAGGCCACGTCGTCGAGCATCTTCAAGGCTTCCATGACGAGCTTGCCGACAGTTTCGGACTTGATCTCGCTTTCGCCTAAGCTTTCGAGGCGGCGCACGATGCCGGAGACCATGCGCTCGACCCGCTCCGGGTCCACCGGGCGCTTCCGGAGCGCCACCTG
>JADCDC010000291.1 GCA_020252385.1 Aestuariivirga sp. | reverse complement strand
GCATCGCACATGTCGGTGGCGAAGCTTCCCGTCATGCGGAAGCGCAGGTAATCCTTGGGCAGGAGCAGCATGCGCGCCCGGCCCATCACCTCTGGCTCATGCGCGGCAAGCCACAACAGCTTCGGCGCGGCAAAGCCCGGCATGGCGGGAACGCCGGCAATGGTGCCGATGGCCGGCAGCCTGCGGTTCAGCTCTTCGGCCTCGGCGAAGGCGCGCCCGTCATTGTGGAGAATGGCGGGACGGAGCGGCAGCCCCGCCTCGTCCAGCAGCACCACGCCATGCATCTGGCCCGAGAGGCCGACGGCGCGGATGCCGGACCAGCCCGGACCCGCCTTGTGGCGAAGCTCCTGGACCGCCTGTTCGACGGCGCTCCACCAATCCGCCGGGTTCTGCTCGGACCACAGCCCCCTGGGCCGCGATACCGCGAGCGGGGCCGTGGCCGATGCCACGAGACCCTGCGCCTCGTCCACCACCACCGCCTTGACCGAGGAGGTGCCGAGGTCGATCCCGAGGAACATGGGCAGGATCAGCCTTTCTGGCCCAGGAGCATGTAGTTGACGTCCATGTCGCGGCTCACCTTCCACTGGCGGGTGAAGGGGCTGTAGGTGACGCCGAGCTGCTCCTTGGTGGTGAGCCCGTTGTCGGCGAGCCAGCCCTTGAGCTCGTCCGGGGTGATGAACTTCTCCCACTGGTGGGTGCCCTTGGGCAGCCAGCCCAGCACATATTCCGCCCCGATGATCGCCAGTCCGAAGGACTTGAGCGTGCGGTTGAGCGTGGCGACGAACATCAGCCCGCCGGGCTTCAGCATGGCGGCGCAGGTGGCGGTGAAGGCTTTGGGGTCGGCCACGTGCTCGATCACCTCCATGTTGAGGATCACGTCGAAGCGCTCGCCCGCGGCGGCGAGGTCTTCCGCGGTGCCCACCCGGTAGTCGATCTCAAGCCCCATCTCGTCGCGGTGGACGGTGGCCGTCTTGATGTTCTTTTCGGAAGGATCGACGCCCAGGATCGAGGCGCCAAGCCGCGCCATCGGTTCGGTCAGCAGGCCTCCGCCGCAGCCGATGTCGAGGAAGCGCAAGCCCTCGAAGGGGCGGCGCTCCAGCGGGTCCCGCCCCAGCCGGGCCGTGACCTGGTCCTTGATGAACTGGAGCCGGACCGGATTGAACACATGCAGCACCCCGAACTTGCCTTTCGGGTTCCACCATTCGGCCGCCATGGCCGAGAACTTGGCGACTTCCGAGGGGTCGAGCGAGGGTGCAAAGGCGGTCATTTCAGGGTCCAGATTTCTGTTTGGGCATTATTGCATAAGCTTAGGCCGTCATCTATGAGTACGCCGCGCCGCACCCGGGGGTTCAACCGTCCATCTGACAAGGCCACCAGCCGGACCCTCTTTCAGGGTTCCGGGCGGCAGGGGATATGAAAGGTTTGGCCGATGGGCCGATTGGTTATGAAGTTCGGCGGCACGTCGGTTGCGGACATCGGCCGCATCCGCAACGTCGCCCGCCATGTCGAGCGTGAGGTGAAGGCCGGTCATCATGTCGCGGTCGTGGTCTCGGCCATGGCCGGAACCACCGACCGGCTGGTCGGCTGGTGCCGGGAAGCGGCCGCCGTCCACGATGCCCGCGAATATGACGCCGTGGTGGCCTCGGGCGAGCAGGTGACCGCCGGTCTCCTCGCCATCGTGCTGCAGGACTTGGGGATTCCGGCCCGCTCCTGGGCCGGCTGGCAAATCCCGCTCAAGACCGATGGCGTCCACGGCGCCGCCCGCATCGCCGGCATCGACGGCGAGGAACTCAGGAAGCGCATGGAGCAGGGCCAGGTTGCCGTGATCGCCGGTTTCCAGGGCATCGGGCCCGACCGCCGCATCACCACGCTGGGCCGCGGCGGCTCGGATACCTCGGCGGTTGCGGTCGCCGCCGCGCTCGACGCCGCCTGCGACATCTATACCGATGTGGACGGTGTCTACACGGCCGACCCCCGGATCGTGACCGGTGCCAGGAAGCTCGACCGCATCTCCTATGAGGAGATGCTGGAACAGGCCTCGCTCGGCGCCAAGGTGCTGCAGACCCGGTCGGTTGAACTCGCCATGGTTTACAAGGTACCCTTGCAGGTGCGCTCGAGCTTCGAGCCGCCGGATTCGCCCAACCAGAACAAGCCCGACGGGACAGGTCCCGGAACACTCGTATGCGATGAGGAACGGATCGTGGAACAGCATGTAGTCAGCGGTGTGGCCTATTCGCGCGACGAGGCCAAGGTGTCGCTCCGGCGCGTCAAGGACCAGCCGGGCGTTTCGGCGGCGATCTTCGGCCCCCTGGCCGAGGCCGACATCTCGGTCGACATGATCGTCCAGAACATCTCGGCCGACGGCGCCTTCACCGACATCACCTTCACGGTGGCGCGGAAGGACCTGCGCAAGGCGCTGGACGTGCTGAACGGTGTGAAGAGCAAGGTGGGCTTCGACGACATCGTGCATTCGGCCGACGTCGCCAAGGTGTCGATCGTCGGCATCGGCATGAGGAGCCATGCGGGCGTGGCCGCCAGGATGTTCCGCTCGCTCGCCGAGAAGGGCATCAACATCCAGGCCATCACCACCTCCGAGATCAAGGTCTCGGTGCTGATCGACGAGGCCTATACCGAACTCGCCGTCAGGGCACTGCACACCGCCTACGGGCTCGACGCCAAGGTCGCCTGAACCCCATGCGCATCATCAGCCACACCGTGACGATTGCCGGCCGCTATAAAGCGGCCCGCGTCGCCGTACGCGGGGACACCGGCTGATGGGAACCTCCGCCCTCGGCCCGCGTGTCCTGCTCAGGCGGCTCCGCGAGGTGATGGCGGAGCCGGTCGCAGCGCAGACGCGCCTCGACAAGATCGTCCAGATCATCGCCGCCAACATGGTGGCTGAGGTCTGCTCGATCTATGTCATGCGGCCGGGCGACATTCTCGAGCTCTACGCCACCGAGGGCCTAAAGCGCGAGGCGGTGCACAAGTCGAAGCTCAAGTCGGGCGAGGGCCTGGTCGGCACCATCGCCAGGGAGGCGATCGGCCTCAACCTCTCCGACGCGCAGCAGCACCCGTCATTCAAGTCCCTGCCGGAAACGGTCGAGGAGATCTACAACTCCTTCCTCGGCGTGCCGATCATGCGCGGCGGCACGGTGATCGGGGTGCTCGTCGTCCAGAACCGCACGCGCCGCCACTACACCGAGGAGGAAGAGGAGGCGCTGCAGACCACGGCCATGGTGCTGGCCGAGGTCATCGCCGCGGGCGAACTGCGCGAGGTGGCGAGCGAGGTCGCAGCCGACGTCGCCCATGTCAGGAGCCATCACCTGAGGGGCGATTCCCTGGCCGAGGGCGTGGCCCTGGGCCATGTGGTGCTGCACGAGCCGCGCGTCGTCATCCAGAACCTCATCGCCGAGAACGTGCCGCGCGAGAAGCAGCGCCTGGAGGATGCCGTGGCGCAGCTCCGCGCCCATGTCGACGAGCTGCTCGACGGGTCGGACGCGCAGCGCGGCGCCACCGAGTATTCCGACGTGCTCGAGACCATCCGCATGTTCGCCCATGACAAGGGCTGGGTGAACCGCCTGCGCGAGGCGATCGACACCGGCCTCACCGCGGAGGCCGCGGTGGAGCGCGTGCAGAACGACAACCGCGCGCGCATGGCAAGAACGCCCGATCCCTACCTGCGCGAGCGCATGCACGACCTCGACGACCTGTCGAACCGTCTCCTGCGCATCCTGACGGGGGCGATCGCCACCGCCTCCCGCACCGATCTGCCGCAGAACGCCATTGTCGTGGCGCGCAACATGGGCCCGGCCGAACTCCTCGACTATGACCGCTCGCGCCTGCGCGGCGTCATCCTGGAGGAGGGCGGCCGCACCAGCCATGTGGCGATCGTGGCGCGCGCCCTCGGCATCCCGGCGATCGGCCAGGCGGAAGGGCTCATCGACCTCGTCGACACCGGAAGCCCCATCATCGCCGATGGCGGCGCGGGCGAGATCTTCGTCCGTCCGTCCACGGAGCTTCAGCGCTCCTATGCGGAGAAAGTCCGCTTCTATGCGAGGAAGCAGGCGCAGTATGCGGCACTGCGCGACGAGCCTGCGATCTGCCGCTCGGGCGAGCGGATCGAGCTCAACATCAACGCCGGCCTCATCGTCGACCTGCCGCACCTCCATGATTCGGGAGCGGACGGCGTTGGGCTCTACCGCACCGAGCTGCAGTTCATGATGGCGACCCGCTTCCCGCGGCCGGCAAGCCCGTCACCTTCCGCACCCTCGACATCGGGGCTGACAAGGTGCTGCCCTATCTCCGCCAGCCCAGGGAGGAGAACCCCGCGCTGGGCTGGCGCTCGATCCGCATGGCGCTCGACCGGCCGGCACTGCTGCGCCTCCAGGTGCGCGCCCTGATGCTGGCCGCCGAGGGCCAGCCGATGAAGATCATGTTTCCGATGATCGCCGACGTCGAGGAGTACAAGCGGGCCATCGAAGTCGTCGAGATCGAGAAGCGGCATCTCCTGAAGCGCGGCCACCGGCTGCCGGAGCCGTTGAAGCTCGGCGCCATGATCGAGATCCCCTCGCTGCTGTGGCAGCTCGACCATCTGCTGCCGCTCGTCGATTTCGCCTCGATCGGCTCCAACGATCTCGTGCAGTTCCTGTTCGCCTCGGACCGCGGCAACCCCAAGCTCGCCGGGCGCTATGACGCGCTGAGCCCCGCCGCGCTGGGGGCAATGCGGCTGATCGTCGAGAAGGCCGAGCGCCACCAGAAACCCGTCACCCTCTGCGGCGAACTGGGGGGCAGGCCGCTCGAGGCCATGGCGCTCGTCGGCGTCGGCCTCACCTCGATCTCCATGGTGCCCTCGGCCGTCGGCCCCGTGAAGGCCATGGTGCGCTCGCTAGACCGCAAGAAGCTCTGGGCCTTCATGGAGCCCCTGCTGGCGAGCCCCCTCCACACGCTCCGCCCCGAACTCATGGAATTCGCCCAGAGGAACGGCGTGGTGCTGTAGCCCCTGCCGCTGTTCTTTCCCTCTCCTGTTTCTTCCTCGCCCCCACGCATGTGGGGGAGAGGGCAGGGTGAGGGGGTGGTTCCGCATGCACGGCTCCTGAAGCGCGCGCGCGGACAGACCCCCTCACCCTTCCCTCTCCCCCTCAAAGGGGGAGAGGAATGCCTTTTGC
>JADCDC010000290.1 GCA_020252385.1 Aestuariivirga sp. | reverse complement strand
GCAGACACACCCATGCGAAGCCCATCGCGGGCATCCTGATGCACGAAGCCCCAGTCGGTGCGCATGAGGAGGCGCCGCTCGGCCTCGCTCATCTCATCGAGCGCACATTGCCGCCCGTCGCGCATGGCATAGAACACCTTGCCGGAACTCGCCGGCAGATGGCCCGACAGGCAGCGGAGCAGCGTCGTCTTGCCCGAGCCCGACTCGCCCACGATCGCCAGCACCTCGCCCGGGAAGAGATCGAAGGACACGTCCCTGCAGCCCGCACGCGCGCCGTAGAACTTGCTAACGTCCCTTGCCGAGAGGAGCGGCGTCATCTTCCGTCCCTTTGCTTGGCGCAGAAGTCCGTGTCCGAGCAAACGAACATGCGCGCGCCCTTGTCGTCGATCACGATCTCGTCGAGGAAGCTGGTGCGTGAGCCGCAAAGCGCGCAGGGCTCGTTCCAGCGCTGCACCTCGAAGGGATGATCCTCGAAGTCGAGACTCTTCACCTTCGTATGGGGCGGAATCGCATAGATGCGCTTCTCGCGGCCAGCGCCGAACAGCTGCAGCGCCGGGCAATCGTCGAGCTTCGGGTTGTCGAACTTGGGGATCGGCGAGGGATCGAAGACATATCGGTCGGCAACCTTCGCCGGATAGGCATAGGTCGTGGCGATCTCGCCGAATTGCGCGATGTCCTCATAGAGCTTCACATGCATCACGCCATATTCCTCGAGCGCATGCATCTTGCGGGTCTCGGTTTCGCGCGGCTCGAGGAAGCGAAGCGGCTCCGGGATCGGCACCTGGAAGACGAGGATCTGGTCCGCGGTCAGCGGCGTTTCGGGAATCCGGTGGCGCGTCTGGATGATGGTCGCCTCCTCCGTCCGCTCGGTGGTGGCAACGCCTGCCGTCTTCACGAAGAACTTGCGGATCGATACGGCATTCGTCGTGTCATCCGCCCCCTGGTCGATGACCTTGAGGCGATCATCCGGCGTCAGCACGGAGGCCGTGACCTGAACGCCGCCGGTGCCCCAGCCATAGGGCATGGGCATCTCGCGGCTGGCGAAGGGCACCTGATAGCCCGGCACCGCAATGGCCTTCAGGATCGCGCGGCGGATCATCCGCTTCGTCTGCTCGTTGAGGTAGGCGAAGTTGTAGGCGGGCGCGTTCATTCGGCTGCCTTCAGGGTCTGGCCATCGCCCGAGGCCTCCGCGCGCATGCGGCGGAGCATGACGAGTTCCGACTGGAAGTCGACGTAGTGCGGGAGCTTCAGATGCTCGACGAAGCCCGTGGCCTGCACATTGTCAGAGTGCGACAGCACGAATTCCTCATCCTGGGCGGGGGCTATGCGCTCCTCGCCCAACTCTCCCGAGCGCAACGAGCGGTCGACCAGCGCCATCGACATGGCCTTGCGTTCGGACTGGCCGAAGCACAGGCCATAGCCGCGGGTGAACTGCGGCTTCACCATTGCCGAGCCCTTGAACTGGTTGATCATCTCGCACTCGGTGACGGTGATCTCGCCGATCACGATCGCAAAGCCCAGTTCCTCCGGCGTGAAGCTCACCTCCACCATGCCGACACGGATCTCGCCGGCGAAGGGATGGGTGCGGCCATAGCCGCGCTGGGTGGAATAGGCGAGCGACAGCAGGAACCCTTCGTCGCCGCGCGCCAGGTTCTGGAGCCTCAGGTCGCGGTCCGCCGGAAAGCTCAACGGGTCCTGGGTGAGGTCGCCGGGCTCGCCCTGCTCCTGCGAGGGCTTCTCGATCAGGCCCTCGGAATCCAGAAGCTCGAGCACGCGCGGCATGTCGGTGCTGAGGCCCGTGGGCGCCACGGCGGCCTCCGGCGGCTCCAGCCCCGCCGCCAGCGAGAAGTCGAGCAGGCGATGCGTGTAGTCGAAGGTGGGGCCAAGGATCTGGCCGCCCGGAATGTCCTTGAAGGCCGCCGACACGCGCCGCTTCACGCGCATGCGCCGTGTCTCCAGCGGTTCGGAATAGCCGAAGCGCGGCAGCGTGGTGCGCGCCGCACGGATGAGGAAGATGGCCTCGATGAGATCGCCCCGCGCCTGCTGGATGGCGAGCGCGGCGAGCTCGCGGTCATGGAGAGAACCTTCGTTCATCACCCGGTCCACCGCCAGGGTAAGCTGTTCGGCGATCTGCGCGAGGGTGAGGGAGGGCACGCTGCGATCGCCCCGCCGCTCCTCCGCGAGCAGCCGGTGCGCGGCATCGATGGCCTGCTCGCCGCCCTTGACGGCCACATACATCAGACGGTCTCCTGCAATACAACGCGCGTCGAGCGCGGTAGTGCTGCGATCCTGCCTTGTGCTGCGAAGATCACGTCGATGCCGATGGGAAAGTGCGCGTGGTTTTCCGCCATCGCGCTCCAGAAGCGCTGCGAAAGGCCAGCGACGCCGAAACCAGTCGTGCCCTTGATGCCGGGGCCGGAGAGAACCACATCGCGGGTGTTGAAGGTTGCGGCCTGGATCACCAGCGTGGCCGAGCGGTCGGGATATTCATGCGTTCCCTGCGAGAACAGGGAGAGCGCGGGGGTTTCTTCCGAGGCCGAGAGAAAGGCGAAGTGCGCGCCCTCACGTTCTTCGACGAGAGGCGCGCCAGTGTGAAATCTCAGATAGTGTGCCACAGCCTCCGTCGCCATCATGGGCGACAGCCAGAGCGGCGTCTGGAAGTCGCAGAGCGTCAGCGCGACCGCGGCCGAGGCCGGATCGAGCGGATGCGGCGCTTGGAGCTTCACCTCCAACGGAACCGGCATGCCGGGCCGCGCCATGGCTTGCATGATGGCGCGGAAGGCGTGGGCGGCCTCGACCGCGGCATCGGTGAAACCCTGCTCAGACATCGCCACGCACCATGGTGAAGAAATCGACCTTGGTCGCCGCGGCCTTGGCGGCGGCGGCAACGTTGCTCTGTGTAAGCCTGTGCGCGAGCGGGTCGATCACCCGCTCCCTCACCTCTTGACCGCGCTCCGCCGTCTGCAGGAGGGCATCAAGCACCGCCGCCAGCTTCGCATGCGCAGCGTTGCGGCCCATCACATAGGCGTGCCCCTCAGCACCATCGGCCAGCCGCACGGCGCAGCGGGTGGCAGTCGCCTCCCCGAGGTTGAACGCGGCACCGGTCGAGCCCATGCGGCCTCTCAGCATCACCAGTCCGGCCTCGGGTGGGCGCAGCATCACATGCGGGGTCGCGGCATAGTGTGCGGCCAGCTGCTCGAGGTCACGCCAGTCGGCGAGCGAGAGAATCCGCATCCATGCCGCACGCCCGGTGTGGCCCTCATTCGGTGCTATCGGGATCATGAGCCCTCTAACCAACCGAATGTAACGGCTGCATGACAGGCAGGGTGCGCTCATATTTCTCGAGGAACGCTTCGGCCGACAGCGAGCGGAAGTCAGGCAGCGCCACGCGCAGCTGCTCATGCGTCCAGTCCCACCAGGACAGGGCCTCGAGCCGGTCGGCTACGCCCCGCGGGTGCCGCCACTTCACCAGCATCGCCGGGGCGCCGGCAACCACCGCATAAGCCGGCACGTCCTTCGTCACCACCGACTTGGCGCCGATGACGGCACCGTTTCCGATAGTGACGCCCTTCATGATCACGGCGCCATGGCCGATCCAGCTGTCGTGCCCCACGCGCACCGGCCGGGAACGACGCCAGTCGAAGACGGACGCCTCGTCGGGTTCATCGGGCCAGTAATAGCTTGAGCGGTACATGAAATGATGCAGCGACGCGCGGTGATAAGGATGTTCACCCGGATTGAAGCGCGTGAAGGCCGCGACGTTCACGAACTTGCCGAGAAAGGAATATGCGATGTCGGCATAGCGCGCGGTGTAGCTGTAGTCTCCCAGCGAGGACTCCAGAAGCTGGCTGCCTTCGCCGATCTCGACGAAGGACCCGAGCTTGCAGTTCCGCACGACGGCGCCGGTGTGAATGAAGGGCTCGCGCCCGAGTTGAGGCATGCTGATTCTCCTGAGCGGAACGCTGCAGGAGCCGGATGACATCACGATGAAGGCCAGTCCTTCGCCCGATACTCTAGCGGGACCGGACCAATCCTGAGAATCCTGCGATCGCCAGCAGGCTCAGCGCCCATCCCACCATGGCCTGGAAATAGAAGTAGGCCATGGCGAATGTGCCGAAGCGCTTGTTCGGATCGGGGCGCCAGTATTCCCGCTGGCCGATCTCGAGCACCGGGAAGAGCGCGTCGAGGGAATACATCAGCGCATTGAACGCAGGATAGCTGGCGGCCTCGGGCTGGGCGAGGAAACAGTGCAGCTGGGACTGGCCGGGCGAGGCGCGGCCGGGCGCCGGACCGGTGGCCAGCGCCAATTCAACGCCCTGCGCCACGTTGCACGCCATCCACTCAGGCGAGCGCAGGACGAAGGGGCTGTTCGGCTTGATCGCGGATTGCGCCTGTGCCCAGGCGAAGACCACCACACCGAGGCCCCAGAACAGCATGAGCCACGCGAAGGACAGGAGGGGCTTTCGCCCATAGCCCAGCGTGATGCCAAGCAGGCCGTCCTTGAAGCCGAGGAGCAAGCGCCACAGCGGGCTCGGAGTGCGGGCCCGGCGGGCAGCGCGCTGCAGGCGCTCTTTCTCGACCAGAACAGTGCGCGCATCCTCGTCGTGGCCCATCTCGCGGAAGACATAGGCGAGCTGCTCATAGGGTTGCGGCCAGAAATCCTCGCCCCAGCGCTCCGGTGACTGCCGCGCCAGCCAGGCAAGGCGCCGGCGGGCATCCATCGGTCCGCCGATCAGGGCGTTGTAGAGGCAGCGGTTCAGCAGGAGATCGCCGGGCTTCGGCCATGAAGCCTCGTCGTCGTGCAGCGTGTCGACCGATGCGCCGGTCAGGTCGAGCGCGCCCTTGATCTCTGCACCGCCACGCAGGAACATCCCGCCGCGGACCACCGTGCGATTGAGGTGAAGCGCCTCACCTCCGGCATGAGACAGCCTCGCGCCCGTGAGATCGAGATCGCCATCGACGCGCGCCGAGGTCATGCGAGTCTCCCCGGCAATCGTGGCGCCGCGCAGTTCCACCGATTTCACCTCGATGCCATCCGCCACCAGTGCCATGCGTCCGGCACATGCGATTGCGGCGCCATCGAGACTGAGATTGCCGCCGAGCCGGCTTCCCGACAGCTGCACCTCGCCGCTGAATTCGGCACTCTTGAGTGACACGCCGCCGCGCGCCTCCAGCCTGTCGGCCTGCAGGCCGGGAAGTGCCGAACCGTCGAGGAACAGATTGTCGATCACCGCATAGCGCAGCACCGGCACGGCATCGAAACGGCAGTCCTTGAGGCCGATGTCGCGGGGGATGCGTGCGCCCTCGAGGTCGAGAACGCCGGAGATCCACCCGCCCGAGACGCGCACGCCCTTTTCATGCGGCCGGTGACGCTCGTCGCCGCCCAGGATGAGAAAGCGCAGGAACGCGGCCCGAACCTCGCGTGATGGATCCGCAGCCTCCGGACGAAGCCCGTCACCCAGGCGGTCGAACTCGCCGACGCTCAGGTCGGCGATGATGCGCTCCTCGGCCGGGGTGAGTGGCCTCAGCGCATCAAGTGACGGACCGATGCCGTGTGCCGGCTGACCCGACATGCACCCGTCAGCCCGGTCCGAGGGGTATGCCGAACATGTTCCACACGATGAGCAGCAGCGTCCAGAGGACGAGCAGCACGGCAGTGTAGGGCAGCATCAGCGCGACGATGGTGCCGATGCCGGCGTCCTTCACGTATTTCTGTGCGAAGCCCACCATCACCGCGAGATAGACGTTCAACGGCGTGATGACGTTCATCGGGCTGTCGCCCACGCGGTAGGCGGCAAGCACCAGGTTCGGATCTCCTCCAAGGCGCATGAACAGCGGAATGAAGACAGGCGCCAGGATCGCCCACTTGGCGAGCGCACCGGTGAGGATGATGTCGATCAGCGCCACGACGATCACGAACAGGATGATGTAGCCCGTCGCCCCGATCGGCACGTTCTGCAGGAAGTCGGCGAGGTTGACCGCCATCACCGTCGCCAGATTCGTCCAGTTGAAGAAGGCGATGAAGTTCGCGATCACGAACAAGAGGAAGATCATGCCTGCGAGGTTGCTCCAGGTCTTGGTGATGAGGCCGATGGCCGCGGTGGCGTTCTTGATGGTGCCGGCACCGCGGCCGTAGGCATAGCCGATGACCAGGAACAGCAGGCTGATCAGCACGATCAGCGCGCTCATGAAGGGGGAACCCGACATGATGCCGCCGGTCTCCTGGTTGCGCATGATGCCCCAGGGAATCGGGGGTGCCGTGAGCAACAGGACGACTGCGAGGAAGCCGAGGAAGGCCCTTCCGGCGAACTTGAGGCCGCGCTGCTCGCTCTCGGAGAGGCCTTCGGACGCCTCGACCTTGACCTCGCCACCATAGGGCCCAAGCCGCGGCTCGACGAAGCGTTCGGTGATGACCGTGCAGATGATCGCCATGAGGATCGAGGACACGATCATGAAGAACAGGTTGCCCACCAGCGTGATCTGCATGTTGGGATTGACGGTGCGGATCGCGTCGTTGGTGACCTCGGTCAGGAGCGCGTCCGTCGGCGTCACGAAAAGGTTGACGAGGAACACGGCTGCCACGCCTGAGAAGCCCGCGGCGAGGCCGGCGAGCGGATGCCGGCCCATGCTGTGGAAGGCCGCGGCGGCGAGGGGCACGAGCACCAGATAGCCCGCATCCGCGGCGATCGAGGATAGCACGCCCACCATGACGATCATGAATGTGAAGATGGAGCGCGGCGCGATGGCCACCAGCTTGCGGACCAGCGTGGCGATGAGGCCCGATTCCTCGGCGATGCCCACACCGATCATCGCCACCAGGATGACGCCGACGCCGGTGAAGCCCAGGAAATTGGCAACCGGGCTCGTCAGCATGAAGCGGATGCCGTCGGGCGAGAGCAGGCTGCGCACCGACGTCGTCTGTTCCACGATGTCGCCAACGGACTCGTCATATGCGTCATAGGTGACGGTGGTGCCGAGTGCCCCGAAGAGTGCGGAGAAGGCGATGACGATGGCGATCAGGATGAAGAAGATGATGGCAGGGTGCGGCACCATGTTGCCCACCCGCTCGACGGTTGCGAGGAAGCCTGTTGCGGCCTTCGGATCGGTCTTGGCGGTCTCTGCGGTCTTGCTCATGATCAGAACCTCCAGACGAGGGGAATGAAGAAGACGGCCACCACGAAGAACCAGATCATCAGCGGCAGGCCGAGCTTCCAGTAGTCACTGAAGGCATAGCCGCCGGGTCCCATGACCATGAGATTGGTCGGGGTGGCGATGGGCGTGAGGAAGGACGCGGCGGCAGCGACTGCCGTCGACATCAGGACCGGCTCGGGCGACATGCCCAGCACCTTGGCGGAGGCCACGCCGATGGGAATGACGATCAGCGCCGTGGCCGTGTTGGAAATGAGCTGGCCCAGTACCGCCGTCAGGACGAACAGACCGGCGAGCAGCGCGTAGGGGCCGTAATCACCGACCGCGGCGACGAGATACTCCGCCATCAGCTGCGCAGCACCTGTCTCCTGCATCGCGGTCGAGAGCGGCATCATCGCCGCCACCATGATGACAGTCGTCCAGTTGATGGCGCGGTAGGCGTGCTCGATGTTCATGATGCCGGACAGCACCACGGCACCCGCCGCCAGCATGCCTGCAACGGCGGTGGGCACGATGCCGGTGGCGAGCAGCAGGACCATGACGAGGAGGATGACCACGGCCTGCTTGGCGCCAGGCCCCATCGGCACGGCCTGGCGGCGCACGAGCTCGGGCGAATTCACCACCAGCACATCCGGGTCGGCCAGGCGCTCGTCCAGCGCCTTCCAGGTGCCCTGCAGCAACAGCGTGTCGCCGGCCTGGAGTTCCGTCTCCCCGGCGTCGAGCGTCACGCCGGCGCGCGACACCGACAGGATGATGAGATCGCCGCTTTCCGTGACCATGCCGGGAAAGGCCTTGCTGCCGATCAGCCCGGAGCGCGGTGGGATGACGACCTCGGCGAGGCCGGAGCTGCGGTTGAACAGCGTGTTGCCGCCCTCGCCCACGTCAGCTTCCTCGCGCAGCGCCATGTGAGCGCCGGCAGCGAAGCGCGCCGCGGCGTCGGCATCGCCCTTGAGGATCAGGTAGTCGCCCTCCGCGATCGTCTCGCGCCGGAGCGGCATGCCCGTCTTGCCGTCCTGCAGGGCAACGAAGGCCAGGCCGTGCTCGGTCAGCAGCCCGGACAGGGCATCGCGGCCGGTGCCCACGAGCTGCGAGGACGCCTTGACGCGCAGGCGGAACACGCCGCTCGACAGGCCGTATTGTTCGATCAATGTCTGGGCGTGGCGGCTGAAATCGGCGGGCATCGACGCGCCGTTTCGGAACGGCAGGAGCTTCTCGCCGAACAGCACGATGATTGCCATGGTGCCCACGAGCAGCGGCACACCGACCAGCGCAAATTCGAAGAAGCTGAACCCGCCCTGGCCAGCATCCAGCG
>JADCDC010000029.1 GCA_020252385.1 Aestuariivirga sp. | reverse complement strand
GCATCGACGGGGATGAACAGATCCTCCGCGTCGCAATAGACCTTCACCCGGTGCGCGCCGTAGCGCTCCTGCAGTTCCCGCCAATAGGCGCCATGCGTCCTGGTGCGGATGGCGTAATGCAGTTCGAAGGCCCTGCCCTCGCGCTCCATCTGGTCCATCATGGCGATGAAGGGGGTGACGCCGATGCCGCCCGCCATCATCACATGCTTGCGGCCGCGCTGGTCATGGGCGAAGAGGTTGACGGGCTGGCTCACCGTCAGCGCATCGCCCTCCTTCAGCTTCTCGTGCAAGAAGGCGGAGCCGCCGCGCGAATGCTCGACACGCAGCACGCTGATCTCATAGCCGCTGGTGTCGGAGGGAGAGGACATCAGCGAATAGGGATTGCGGCGCAGCGTATTGCCGTCGCGCATCGACACGATGACATGCGCGCCGCCGGAGAAGACGGGCATCGGCTGTCCGTCGGCGCGGTCGAAGCGGAAACGCTTCACCTGGTCCGCGACCCTGGTGATCCTCGCCACGCGGACCTTCATCTCGGTGTTGATGGTCACGGGAAGAGCTCCTCCGGCTGGGGTGCGGTTCCGGGCTCCTCGGCATCGATGTTGACACCCTGGAAGGCGCCGATGCGGCGCGAGTAGTGATCGCGCACCAGGAGGGGGAGGCCGCAATGGCTGCAGGCGAAAGGGCTGGTCCGCACATTGTCGGTGATGCCCTTGCAGTGCACGCACTGGACGCGCCGCGCGGCGGAGCCGCGGTGCTCGCAATGGAGCGAGGCATGGTCGACGCCGTGGTTCAGCGCCAGCTGCATGGCCTGGCCGATGAAGCCTTCCGTGCCGGCGATGTAGATGCGGGTTCCCATCTTGGCCTGGCCCAGCATCACGTTCAGCCGGTTGAGCAACACCGGGATCGTCGGCGCCACCCACAAGCTGTCGGCGCCGAGCGTGCCAAGCGTCTTGTCATGGTCTTCGGCCTTCGAGCCCGACGCGACATAGAGGATGTCGGCCGCGCCGAGAAAGCCGGCTCCATGTTTCGCCACCTGGTCGAGGAGGGCCAGCGCCCCCTCGCCTTCGAGCGCGAAGAGGTGCCGCTTCGCGTTACTGTCCACGTTGAGCCCGCCATAGACCGGGCGGCTCTTGATGCCTGCGACGAGCATTCAGCCTTTCTTTCCCTGGTGAAGCCAGTCTGCAAGCTACACTTGCGCCGGGATCACGCTCAAGCTTTTTGACTTGGGAGTCAGTCAGCCGGCCGGGCGCTTCCACCCGGCCGGTCCGTTTCGCTAGCCGACCGCGGTCCGCTTCTTTTTCTCGGGATCGTCGAAGGTGATGGTGTGGGCGATCGCCTTGGCCTTCAGGGTCTTGCCGCGCACCTCGAGAGGTGTTCCCTGCTTCGCATAGGGCACGTCGAGCCTTGCGATGGCCATGCTGCGCTTGGTGAGCTTCGAATAGCTGGGGCAGGTGATGACGCCCACCTTGCGGCCATCGGCCCACACCTCGTCGCCTAGGTCCGCGGGTCCGTCGGCCTCGATCAGCAGGCCGAAGATCTTGAAGCGCTCCTTGCCCTTGAGCTTGTAGTGCTCCTCCGCCCCGCGGAAGCCCGTCTTGCCGGGGCTGACCGTGAAGTCGAGGCCCAGTTCCCACAGCGAGTCGCCGGGGATCTGGTCGGGGAAGGGATACATCTGCGAATTGTCGTAGGGGTAGAACAGCAGGTAGCTCTCGACGCGCAGCATGTCGAGCACGCTGAAGCAGACGGGGATGATGCCCATCGGCTTGCCCTTGTCGAGGATCGTGTCCCAGATCATCGGCGCATCCTGGCCGCGGCAGAAGATCTCGTAGCCGCGCTCGCCCGTGTAGCCGGTGCGCGAGATCATCACGGGGGCGCCGAACAGGGTCGTCTGCATGTGGTGGAAGTACTTGAGGTCGCGGATGCCCGGCACGTGCTGGGCGAGGAAGTCCACCGCCACCGGCCCCTGCAGCGACAGGTCATGGAGATCGTCGTCGAACAGGACGGCGACGTTGCGGCCCATGGCCTGCTTCACCACCTCCTCATGCGCCGAGCCCGAGCCATGCACCAGCATCCAGGAATTGGGCCCGGTGCGGTAGACGATGCAGTCGTCGGTGAACATGCCGCGCTCGTTCAGCAGGCAGGCATAGACCGACTTGCCGGGATAGACCTTGGTCAGGTCGCGGGTGGTGATGTAGTCGAGCACGGCGATGGCGTGCGGCCCCACGAGATGCACCTTCTTGAGGCCCGACACGTCCATGAGGCCGGCCTTGGTGCGGACCGCGATGTGCTCCGCGTAGATGTCCTTGTCATATGTCCATGCGGTGCCCATGCCGCTCCAGTCCTCGAGCTTGGACCCGAGCGCGCGGTGGCGGTCCGCAAGTGCGGAAAATCTCCATGATAGCGGCATTGTAACCCTCCCTGACTTTTTCCCTTGTGGAAACTATTGTTCCTGACTGTATTGAAAAATCATCCGCTTGCAAGCCCCCGGATTTTCCTGAGCCGGATCATTCCACGATGGCGGCAGCGGAATCAATTGTGGCGTCAGGCCATCACAAGCTTGTCAGACGCCATCGCGCAGGGCGGTGAAATAGTCGTCGCCCCCGACCTGCCCGCCCTTCATGGCGATCTCGATCCCGTCCAGCGCCGGGTTGGCACTCGCTGCGGTGCACAAGGGCGAGCCCGGAGTGGCCGCCAGCGGAAAGCGCGTGGTGAGCGCGAAGACGTCGAGTTCGCCCAGCGCGTGGCTCGAGGTGTCGCCCCCCGCCAGGATCACCCGCCTCAGCCCATGCGCGGCGATGGCGGCCCTGGCGATCCGGCCCAGGCCCTGCCCCACGCGGTGGCGTCCGCCCGGAATGGCGTCGAGGCTCGCACCCTGCTCCGTCACGGGGTCCAAGGCGGTGTAGACGAGAACGCTCCGCCCCTCGCCGATGAGCCGCACGGCCTCGGCCGAATGGCGCGCGATGGCCGCATCGCCATCGGGGCCCGCAAGCTCCACGGGATCGGCATGAAGTCCCTCATAGCCATGGGCCAGCGCGTGGCGGATCTGCCGGGCCGTGGTGGGCGAGCAGCTTCCCGAGACGGCGATGATGCGCGGGACCCTCTCGAACGGGGCGAAGCCTCCGCCCTCCCGCGCGAGCGCCTTCACCAGCGCGTAGTTGACGCCCGACGAGCCGGCGATGAAGGGCCCGAGCCGTGGCGCAAGGCGCAGGAGCTGGCGTCCGGTCTCGCGCTGGCTTGCCATGTCGAATACGTCGAACAGCAGGATGCCCTTCGCCGCCGCGAGCTTCTGGTCCACCGCCCGGTCATCGCCCACCTCCGTGACGGGCACGAGATCGACGGGGAGCGGCGTCTGGCGGGCGAGGTGGCGGCGGAGATCCGCCTCCTCCATCGGCGTCACCGGGTGGCGGCTCATCACCGGATGGCGGTCGATGCGGTAGGTCTCGCCCTGGTAGCCGGCGAAGAGATGGCCGAAGGCGGTGTAGCGCCTCAGCTGCGGTGCTCCCACCACGAGCGGTGTCACCTCTTGCCCGAACACCTCGCGCGCGATCTCGATGGCGCGGCCGATGTTGCCCACATGCGGGGCCGAATCGAAGGTGGAACAGACCTTGTAATGGCAGAAGCGCGCGCCCAGCGCCTTCAGCCAGGCAAAGTGGCGGGGAAGGTGCTCGTCCATCCACTGTGGCGTCTCACTGCGGCTTGTCCCGGCGATCCCCACCGCCTCGCAGTCGGGGAAGCGGGCGCGTTCGCCCTCCGTCGGAATGCGCGTGAACAGCACGGTCCTGACGCCATGCAGCGCCATCGCCTCCATGACGTCGGTCGAGCCGGTGAAGTCGTCGCCATAATAGGAGAGCAGCATCAGCCCGCCTTGCCATCGCCGAAGAAGGCGAGCGACTGGGCAAGCTCCGGATGCTCCTTCGCATAGGTCTCGAGCGGAATGCCGGCCACCGCCGCCTCCCACGCCTGCTTCACCGCGCGAACACCCGCGGCAGGCCCTGCAGGATGGCTGACGATGCCGCCGCCGCAGAGATAGAGCAGGTCCTGGGTGCGGCCCGTCCGCTCATAGGTGTCGGGCGCCTGCCCGCCCCACTGCCCCGAGCCCGCGACGGGAAGCGGGCAATCGTCCGGCGAGAACAGAGGTTCCTTCAAGGCCTTGAAGGAGGCGACGAAGCTCTCGTCCGGCTCCCAGTATTTCACCCGGATGCCGTTGATCTGGAACTGGTCGACGCCGAGCAGGCGCCAGAACTGCTGGTAGACGGAGAAATCCATGCCGAGGCCGGGGTGCCGCGTGAGGAGGTCCCAGCCATTGCGGTGGGCGTGCAGCACGAGACCGGAGCGCTTCCTCAGGAAGCTCATGCCGCCGAAGCCGATCGAGTTGATGTTGATGACGGCGCAGTTGCCGCCGGCCTTCAGCACCATGTCATGGTTGCGCATCATCTCGTCGGGGTCGGCGTGGCTGATGCCGAAGGCATACATCACCTTCTTCCCCGTCCTCTGCTCATGGTCGAGGATGAGCGGCATGATCGCCTTCACGCGCTCGGCCAGCGGCGAATAGGCGGGGCTTGCCAGCTTCTCGTCGTCCTTGATGAAGTCGACGCCTGCCGCGATCAGCTCCTTC
>JADCDC010000289.1 GCA_020252385.1 Aestuariivirga sp. | reverse complement strand
TTCGCCCACAGTTCGTGACATCCACCCAGGGGAAGCCTCGTTGTCCGCCGCGCCGCAAGATCCCGTGCTCCCGCGTTCCTCATCCGCGCCCCGGGACGATGAGCCCCGCCACACTCCGGACCGGCGGGACGACAGCGCGATGCGGCTGCAGGACATTGCCCGCCAGCTCGCCGAACTGGCCCAGAAGGAGCGCCGCTCCGCCGCCCAGCCCGTAGCCGCGCCGCACCGGCGCGAGGCGGACGAGGAGGCGTTGGCCCGCGTGCTGGAGCGGATCGACGACAATGAGCGCCAGACGGTCGAGGCCTTCACCGCCGTCAACGAGCGGCTCGCCTTGCTCGGCCAGCAGATCGCCACCCTGCCGCGCGCCGAAATCTCCGGCAGGCCGGAGGACGTGCCGGGCTATTCGGCGCTCGAAACGGCCATCCGCAATGTCGTCGAACACATCGAGGTCAGCGAAAGGCGCACCCGCGATTCGCTGAAAGCCATGCAGGACCGCCTCGCCGAACTGGCGGACCAGGCGGCCCGTCAGCCTCCGGCGGATGACGCGCCGCGCACCGGGCCGGTGCTCGCAGCGCTCGAGGCGCGCGTCAGCGAACTGTCGAACCGCCTGATGCGCGCCGAAACCCTCATGCAGGCGGGCCTGCCGGAGCCGGTGCGCCGCGAGTTCACCCAGATCGCCGAGCGCATCGAAGGCGTCAGGGCCTCGGCGGAGCAGATGGTGAAGCAGGCCCAGGGGGCGGCTGCGGGTGTCGCGCGCAGCGAGATGCGCGAGATCGAGACCCGCGTCCTCGCCATGCTGCAGGAAACGCAGGTGTCGGCGATCGCGCAAAGGCAGGGCGGCCCCGACCTCGACAAGCTGCGCGGCGAGGTCGGCGGCCTCACGCGGCGCATGGACGAGATCAAGGCGAATGCCGCCACCGAGCGCGATCTGAACCAGCTTCGTCTCGCGGTCGAGCACCTGTCCTCGCGCGTCGCCCAGGGGCCGGACCTGCGGCCCCTCGCGGAGATGGACCGGCGGATCGGCGAACTGGGCCGCAGGCTCGACCAGGTCGCCGCGACGGCCGGCGGGGCGGGCCAGATCAGCGACATCGAAGACCGCATGGCCGAGCTCGGCCAGCGCCTCGAGGAGGCGATGCGCCAGCAGGGCGACCCCAATGCCATGGCCCTTCTCGAACGCAACCTCGCCGCCATCGACGAGCGCGTCGGCCGCACCGAGAGCCAGCTCGCCAATATCGAGACCATGGAGCAGGCGATCCGCCAGCTCTATGGCAGCCTCGAGAACAGCCGGGAGACATCCGTCCGTGCCGCCGAGGAAGCGGCGGGCCGCGCGGTGGACCGCGTGCTGGGATCCGGCGCGTCCATGGGCGCAATGGGCCCGTCGCCCGAACTCCGCGCCCTTGAGGATGGCCTCAGGGCCGTGCGCGAGAGTGCGGCGGGGGCCGAACGCCGCAACCAGGAAACCCTGGCCGCGGTCCACGAAACCCTCTCCCACATCGTCGAGAAGATCGCCGAGATCGAATCCGCCGGCCGGCCAGCTGCCTCGCCTTCCTCCCGGGCTTTCGAAGCCGGACCGTCCGCCGTCCCCGACCCGGGTCCGCAGAACCCGGTGGAAGAGCCGGCATCGCCTCAGCCGCAGCCTGCACCTGGCGGCAGCGCCCCGCTGTCGACGGGGGATGATTTCATCGCCGCCGCCCGCCGCGCCGCACAGGCCGCGGCGACGCGGCCATCCGCACTGCGCGCGGAGTTTGCTCCCGTTCTGGCCCAGCCCGAGCAGGAAAGCCGCCTGTCCTTCATGAGGTCGCGCCGCAAGGGGGCCCAGGCCGCCGCCGCCGGGCCTGATGCAGCGGCGGACGCCGCCGCCCGCCAGGCCGGCGCCTCGCGCCGCCGCCGTCTGCTGCTCGCGGGCATCGTGCTGCTTGCCGCCGTCTCCGCCTTCGCCTTCAACATGCTGGTCAAGAAGCCCTTGGCCCCGGCGCCCGAAACCACGATCGAGGCTCCCGCCCAGCAGCCTGCCGAGCGTCCGCCGGAGCGGCAGGGGCTGATGGACCTGCCGTCCGATCCCGCCATCACCGGCTCGCTGCCGGCCGCTGCCGCGTCCAATTCCGCGCTCCTGCCGCCACCCGAAACCGGCACCGAGGCGCTGCGCCGTGCCGCCGCGCGCGGCGATGCCAGCGCCCAGTTCATCGTCGCCAGCCGTTACGCCGATGGCGCCGGCATCGCCCCGGATGCCGCCATGGCCGCCTTCTGGTACGAGCACGCGGCGGAGAGCGGGCTCGCCCCCGCGCAGTATCGCCTCGGCACGCTCTATGAGCGCGGGCTGGGCGTGGCGCGGGATGCCGGCGCAGCCCTCTCCTGGTATGAGCGGGCGGCGCGCCAGGGCAATGTGAAGTCGATGCACAATGCCGCCGTCATCCTCGCCGCCGGCAGTGCCGGCCCGGCGGATTACGAAGGCGCACTCCCGCTGTTCCGCGAAGCGGCGGAGCGCGGCCTCCGCGACAGCCAGTTCAACCTCGCCATCCTGCTGGAGCGTGGCCTCGGCACGGCTCCCGACAAGACGCAAGCCTATTTCTGGTACCGGCTCGCCGCCGCCCAGGGAGACACGCAGGCGGCGGACAGCGCGGCGAAGCTGGCATCCGCCATCACCCCCGCTGAGCGCACCCGCATCGCCGCCAAAGCCGCCGCCTGGATGCCGAAGCCCGTGGAGGATAGCGCCAATGTCGTGGCGATCGTCGATCCCGCCTGGCAGGAGCCGGACAATTCCGTGCTGGTCTCCGGCGCTGCCGTTCCGATGGCCGCGGCAAATCCTGACCACGACCTCGTGACCGAGGCGCAGCTGCTCTTGGCCGAACTGGGCTTCAATGTCGGAACGCCGGACGGCAAGCTCGGCACCCGCACCGTCGATGCGCTCCGCCGCTTCCAGCTCCAGTCCGGCCTCGAGGTGACGGGCGAGATCACGCCGGAAGTCCTGAACGAGATGCGCGCCCGCGCCGGATGATGCCGCAGCGCTTGTCCAAGGCCTTCTGACACGCCAGACTGCCGCCATGACCCAGCAGACCGTCTCGTCACAGATCCCCTCGGCAGCACTCCTCTTGGGCCTTGCCGGGCTCATCCCTTTCGCAGCCGGCGCTGCCTCGCAATGGGTGGCGCTGCCGCTGCTCACGCCTGAGCCGGGGCTGAAGCTCATCATCGCCTATGGCGCGATCATCCTCTCCTTCCTCGGCGGCATCCGCTGGGGCACGGCCATCGGCCCTTATGATTCGCGCCGCCAGGGGCTGGAGTTCACGGCCAGCGTCTTGGGCTCGCTCGCTGGCCTTGCGGCCATCTTCATTCCGCCTGTTCCGGCACTCACCCTGCTGATTTCGGGTTTCCTCATGCAGGGCCTGTGGGACGTGACAAGCGTCGAGGCCGGGCGCCTGCCCTCCTGGTTCGGCAAGCTCCGCATGCTGCTCACCGCGGGCGCCGTCATCTCGCTCATTGCCGCGCTCGTGGCGGTGATCGTCACCTGACCTTCGAGGCGGGAAAGCGGTGGATGGCCTTGCCGCCGATCATCCACACATGGAACTCCCCGAACAGCCCGTCGAAGGCATCGGAGCGCACGCTGAGGGCGCCGGTGTAGCTGCCGAAGGCCGGCATGATCAGGCGGCGTCCGTCCGCGATGAAGCAGCGGCAGCGGATGCGCTGCCCGCGCGCATGGACCGCCGCGGCCGGGTGCAGGTGGCCTGAGATCTCCGTCTCGCCCGCCTCCAGCGCCCTGGCCTGATGGCGCAGCATCACAGGGCCCAGCGCCATCTCGCTGGCGATCCTGCCGCCGATGTCGGCCGGTGGGGCGGGGTCGTGGTTGCCGGTGATCCACACCGTCTCGACGGAGGAGGTGATGGCGCGGAGCCTCGCGAGGTCCTCCGCGTCGATCCGCTCGCGCGCCTTGCCGTCATGGAAGCTGTCGCCGAGGAAGATCAGACGCTCCGGCCGCGTGTCCTTCAGCACCGCGGCAAGCGCTGCCAGCGACTGGCGCGTGTCATAGGGCGGCAGGTGCACGCCGCGCCGCGCAAGGCTCGTGCCCTTCTCGAG
>JADCDC010000288.1 GCA_020252385.1 Aestuariivirga sp. | reverse complement strand
TGGTCGACGGCCTTCGCGCCTCGAAGCCCGACATCCGCATGGTGCAGATGACGACATCCGTCTGCGGGCCCTTCGCCGGCATCGCCCCCGTGGACGCCCGCAATCCGGTCGCCTGGGCCGAGAAATGCATGGCCTTCAACGACAAGGTCCTGGAGTTCATCGCAGCCCACACGTCGATCAGATACGTGGTGCTGGGCTCGCGCTTCGAGCAGTATGCGGGCACGTCAGCAAAAGTGCTGCTGCGGGACGGATCGGTGGCCAAGGGCGGTGACATCGCCCTGCAACACCTCCTCCTGACGCTCGAGACTCTGACCCGGATGGGGGTGAAGCCCGTGGTGTTCGCACCGCCACCGGAGCCTCGCTACGATGCCGGGAACTGCCTCAGCCGTGCGCTGCTGCTGCACAAGCCGCCGGAGACCTGCTCCTTCAGCCTGAAGGATGCCGCCGAGCGGCAGCGCGAGGTGCGCTCACTTCTCACGGCGGTCGACAAGACTTATGAGGTGGTGTGGCTGGACGACGCCCTGTGCCGGGACGATCTGTGCCTCGCCGCTTCGGACGGCCGCTTCCTCCTCAGGGACCAGATCCACCTGTCGCATGAGGGGAGCGCCGCGATCGGGCGGGAGGCAGACTTCTACGGCCGCCTCGCCGGAGACTGAGACCGCCTACGCCGGGCTGGTGTAGGCGATCGAACCCATCATGCCGGCGTTCATGTGATAGGCATGGTGGCAGTGGAAGGCCCAGGTGCCGGGGTTGTCGGCATCGAAGGCGATGGTGACGGTCTCCATCGGCGGCACCAGAACCACGTCGCGCAGCGCGCCCTCGATCGCCGTATTGCCGATGGCGGTGACATGGAAGTAATGGCCGTGGAGATGCATCGGGTGTGACATGCCGGTCATGTTGTGCATCATCACGGCGATGCGCTCGCCCTCGCGCACGGTGAAGATCGTGTCGTGCATCATGGCCCTGCCGTTGAGGCCCCAGACGTAATCCGCCCCGCCGCCGGTGAGCATGAGCATCTCGGTGCGGCTGACCGGCTCCTCGCGCGGGCGCGCCACGGCGCGGTAGAGGAGCTCCTGGGAGAGGTCGAGCGCGGGCGCCACGTCACCCTCCTCCGCGACACGCGCGATGGCGGCGCCGGGCGTTGCCAGCACGATGCCGGTTCGCATCGCAAGGCCCTCGGGCCGGAACAGCACGGGAAAGGCCCCGCCCGAAGACGGGATGGCGATGCGGAGATCGGCGCGCTGCGCGATGGCCAGCGGAAAGACGCTGGCCTTTACCGGATGGATGGCGTTGCCGTCGACCGCGATCAGCTCGGCCTCAAGAGGGCCTAAGTCGATCCACATGTTGCTGGCCGCCGCACCGTTGATGATGCGGAGCCTGAGGACACCGCCCTTCTCCACCATGACCACCTCCGGGTCATCCAGCGTGCGGTCATTGGCGAGATAGGCGTCGTAGACGACATCGTTCAGCATGCCCGCCGTCATCGGCGCCTGGCCGTGGCCCATCGCCGAATGATCCATCGCGCCTTGCCCTGCGCCTTGCCCTGCACCATGCCCGCCACCATGTGCCGCATGGGCACCGCGGCCGCCCGTCAGCTCGGCCAGGATGTCGGCGGGATCGCGGAAGGTGAAGTCGTGCAGCAGCACGACATGCTCCTGCGTGTCGAACAGGGGCTCCTTCGTCTCGCGCACGATCAGGGGTGCCGCGAGCAGCTGCTGTTCCTGGAGGCCCAGGTGCGAATGCATCCAGTGCGTGCCGGAACGGGTGTTGATGAAGTCGTGATCGAAGAACTGGCCGGGCGGAATCGGCTCCTGCCCGAAGCCTGCAACGCCGTCCTGGCCATAGGGCGGGGTGAGGCCGTGCCAGTGGATGATGGTGGCGGTGTCGGTGTCGTTCTGGACGCGGTAGTCGAAGCGTTCGCCCAGCAGCATGTCGAGGCCAGGCTTTCCGTCAGGGCCGGTCAGGCCGAAGACGCTGGCCGCCCGGCCCTTCACCTCGAGCGTGCGGCGGGACACGGTGATGACGCGCCTGTCCGCCGCGCGAACGGGGCGGCCTGCACCCAGGAGCGGAAGGCCGGCGAGACCGGCCACGAGTTCCCTGCGATTCATGATCATCCCTGCACGTGTTGGCGCGTCCACCATGATGTGGGGCGGTTGCTAGGCGCAATCAAAGTGACAATTTGCGGCAGGATGGGGGCGGGCCAGAGCGCCTCAGAGATTGCGGCCGATGCCGAGGAACTTCTCGCGGCGCTGGGTGCGGAGCACGTCGCCCGAGACGCCGTCGAAGGTCTTGAGCGCGCGGGCGATGGCCTCTCCCGTGGCGGTGATGGCTTCGCCGGCGGCACGGTGGGCACCACCCCGGGGCTCCGGCACGATCTCGTCGATGACGCCAAGCTTCTTCAGGTCCTGCGCGGTGATCTTCATGGCGGCGGCCGCATCCCTGGCGCGTGCCGCGTCGCGCCACAGGATCGAGGCCGCACCCTCGGGCGAGATCACGCTGTAGATCGCATGCTCGAGCATGAGGACGACATTCGCCGTGGCGATCGCGATGGCGCCACCCGAGCCGCCCTCGCCGATGACGACCGCGACCGTCGGCACGCCGAGTGCGAGGCCGCAATCGGTCGAACGGGCGATGGCCTCTGCCTGGCCGCGCTCCTCGGCGTCGATTCCCGGATAGGCGCCGGCGGTGTCGACGAAGGTGATCACGGGCAGGCCGAAGCGGTCCGCCATTTCCATGAGCCGCACCGCCTTGCGGTAGCCCTCGGGCCGCGCCATGCCGAAATTGCGCTTGAGGCGCGAGGTGGTGTCGTTGCCCTTCTCCTGGCCGATCACCATGACGGGCTGGCCCTGGAAGCGGCCGAGGCCGCCCACCACCGCGAAATCCTCCGCGAACTTGCGGTCGCCCGCCAGCGGCGTGAACTCGGTGATGAGCTGGCCGATGTAGTCGAGCGCGTGCGGCCGCTCCGGATGGCGCGCAACCTGTGCCTTCTGCCACGGGTCAAGCCCGACATAGAGGTCGGACAGGAGCTTCGCCGCCTTCTTCTCCAGTCCCTTCACCTCGTCCGTGATCGCCACGGCCTTGTCGCCCGAGGCCAGCGTGCGGAGTTCCGCAATCTTGCCTTCGAGTTCCGCAAGGGGTGCTTCGAAATCGAGATAGGTGGGCATCGGGCCTCGTGGGGACTGGTCGTGTTCGGCGCGGAAACTGGCTGTCCGCGCTCTAGAAGTCAACTTTTCTTGGCAAGGGGATGATGCGCCTCGACCACGTCGCGCAGGCGGTCGGCCTGCACGTGGGTGTAGATCTGGGTGGTGGAAATGTCGGCATGGCCCAGCATCTGCTGCACGGCGCGCAGGTCCGCGCCGCCATCCAGGAGATGGGTCGCGAAGCCGTGGCGCAGGACATGCGGCGAGATCGCCCCGGGGGCAAGCCCCGCCTCACGCGCCAGCGCCTTCAGTTCAATGGCAAAATGCTGCCTGGTCAGGTGGCCCGCAGCGCCCGAGGAGGGAAACAGCCATTTGGACTGGGCGCCCAGCACCGCAAGGTAACCCGCCAGCGCCTCCCGCGCCGGCCCTGAGACCGGCACCAGCCGCTCCCGCCCGCCCTTGCCGCGGACGAGGATGAAATCCTTCTCTGCCGTCGCCGCGGTGCGGGTGAGACCCACCAGTTCGGAGACGCGCAGGCCCGTCGCATAGAGAAGCTCGATCATGGCAAGCATGCGCCAGGCCTTCAGCAGCTGTTTTCCCTTGGCGGCCTTGACCCTGGCGCGTGCGGTCTCGGCGAGGCGCTCCACCTCCTGGCGGGAGATCGTCTTGGGCAGCGGGCGTGCGGCCCGGGGGCTGTCGATGGCGGTCGCCGGATTGTCGCGGGAGAGCCCGTCGCCGTGCAGGAAGCGGTGGAACTGGCGGATGGCCGAGAGCTTGCGCGCGGCGGAGCTCTTCGCCAGCCCTTGCGCCGCAAGCCCCGCCAGATGGGCGCGGATGGCGTCGGGGCCCGCCGCCTTCACGTCCGTCCCGCAGTCGGCCGCATAGGCCTCGAGGTCGCGGCGGTAGGCGGCAAGGGTGTTGGGTGCTGCACCGCGCTCGGCCGCCATCATTTCGAGGAAGCGGTCGATCAGGCGGAGGTTCTGCGCGGAACCGGCATCGGGCTTACTTGGCACGCAGCCTCTCGCTCGACAGCGGTTTCACGATTTCCGTCTGTTCCGGGGGGAAATTGGCGAGCGCCCAGACCCCGCCATAGACAGCACCGCCAAGACAGGCGAGAACCAGCAGGAACTTGACCGTATCGGGCATTCGACACTCACCCCTCAGGCGGCAGTGTAGCGGGTCGGCGGCGCTTCGGAAAGGCTTTGCGGTGGCAGGGCTTGCGCGATAGAACCGGGCCGTTCGAGGAAGAGGAATGGCACGCCGTTCGATTGCAAAGGAGGCCGAGGCGGTTCGCCAGCGGCTGGGGGAACGCCCCATCGTGCTGGTGGGCCTGATGGGTGCGGGCAAGACCAGCGTGGGCCGGCGGCTGGCCGAGAAGCTCGACATTCCCTTCGTCGATGCCGACCATGAGATCGAGGCGGCGGCCGGAAAGCCCATCAAGGAGATCTTCGCCGACCATGGCGAGGCCTATTTCCGCGAGGGTGAGCGGCGGGTGATCCAGCGCCTGATCGGCAATGGCGCGCAGGTGCTGGCGACCGGCGGCGGCGCCTTCATGAACGAGGAGACGCGGGCCCGCATCAAGTCGCAGGGCGTTTCCGTGTGGCTCAAGGCGCCCCTGCCGCTCCTCATGAAGCGCGTGGCCAAGCGCCACGACCGGCCGCTCCTTCAGGCGGAGGATCCGGAGGCGGTGATGCGCACGCTGATGGAGAAGCGCTACCCCATCTATGCGCTGGCGGATGTTGCCGTCGAAAGCCGCGACGTGCAGCACGGCCAGATGGTGAATGACGTGATCCGCGCCCTGGCGCAGTGGGACGGATGGGACATTGAGGCCAATGACTGACCTTCATGCCGAGGCGCGGCGCGAGACCGTGCCCGTCGCCCTGGGCGAGCGGAGCTACGACATTCACATCGGCGAGGGCCTCCTCGCCCGGGCC
>JADCDC010000287.1 GCA_020252385.1 Aestuariivirga sp. | reverse complement strand
ATGAAGGCCTTTTCGACCCTGCTCGACCGCCTGACCTACACGCCTTCGCGCCATGGCAAGCTGAAGCTGATGCGCGACTACTTCCTCGCCACGCCCGACCCCGACCGCGGCTTTGCGCTTGCCGCGCTCACCGATGGGCTTCCCATCGACTTCCCCCTGCGCCGCGTGCTGGCCGAGATCGGCGAAAGCCGCTTCGACCCCGAACTCTTCCGCCTGTCGCGCGACGACGTGGGCGACACGGCGGAGACCGTGGCCTTGATCTGGCCCGTGGGCGAGGCCGAAGGCGATGCGCCGCGCCTCTCAGACATCGTCGCCGCCCTCTCCCGCGCCGGGCGGGGCGGGCATGCCGCACTGCTGACGGAGTGGCTGGACCGGCTCGATGCCACAGGCCGCTGGGCGCTCCTCAAGTTCCTGAGCGGTGCGCCGCGCGTCGGCGTCTCCGCAAGGCTCGCCAAGCAGGCGGTGGCCGATGCCTTCGGAAAGGACGTAGACGAGATCGAGCAGCTCTGGCATGGCCTTTCCCCTCCGTATACGGAGCTTTTCGCCTGGCTCGAGCAGAAGGCGGATCGCCCGTCGCTCTCCGGGGCTCCCATCTTCCGGCCGCTGATGCTGGCCCATCCGCTGGAGGAGGCGGAGTGGGATGCGATGCGGCTTGAGGATTTCGCCGCCGAGTGGAAGTGGGACGGCATCCGCATCCAGGTCGCCTCGAAGGGGGGAGCCACCAGGCTGTTCTCGCGCACCGGAGACGATATCGGCCAGAGCTTCCCCGAACTCCTCGATCACTTCCGCTTCGACGCGGTGCTCGACGGCGAACTCCTCGTGGTGCGGAACGGGCAGGTGGCGCCCTTCGGCGACCTGCAGCAGCGGCTGAACCGCAAGAGCGTCACCCGCGCCATGCTGAAGGACCATCCCGTGCACGTTCGCTTCTACGATGCACTCGAGATCGGCGGCGAGGATCTGCGCGGGCTCTCCTTCACCGCACGCCGCGCCAGGCTCGAGGACTGGCACCGCCAGCACGGCCCGCCCCTGAGCGACCTGTCGGAACTCCTGAGCTTCGACAGCAAGGAGGCGCTCAAGGCCCGCTGGGAGGCAACGCGCGAGGAGGGCATCGAAGGCCTCATGCTGAAGCGCCGCGACAGCCCCTATCTCAGCGGCCGTCCCAAGGGCCACTGGTACAAGTGGAAGCGCGCGGCCCTCACCGCGGACTGCGTGCTGCTCTATGCCCAGAAGGGTGCCGGCAAGCGCTCCTCCTTCTATTCGGACTACACCTTCGGGGCCTGGACCATGAAGGATGGCGAGCCCCTGCTGGTGCCCGTCGGCAAGGCCTATTCGGGCTTCACCGACGAGGAGCTTGCCCGGCTCGACCGCTTCGTGCGCCAGAACACGGTGGAGCGCTTCGGCCCGGTGCGCGCCGTGGCCCCCCGGCTCGTCCTCGAAGTGGCCTTCGATGCGATCCAGCCTTCCGCCCGCCACAAGTCCGGCATCGCCATGCGCTTCCCTCGTATCTCCCGCATCCGCTGGGACAAGCCCGCTGATGAGGCCGACACGCTGGACAGCCTCAAGGCGCTGATCACCTCAGCCCGGTGAGCGCGTCCTTCGCCACCCTGCAGGCCACGGAGTAGGCCGGGTTGAAGACATTGGCCACGTCATAGCGCACGCACTGGCCCATGACGTGGCTCGCCGCCACCGCATCGAGGCCGTAGTCCGCCATCAGCCAGGTGTGCATCTCGGTCGTTGCGTGCTGCAGGGCCTGGTCGAGCGGGCGGGCATTGCCGATGGTGAAGATCTCCGACCGGCTGATACCCCGCGGCCAGCCGATCGCGACACCCTTCAGCACCCGCACGGTGAAGGTCACCTCGGCGGCCGTCTCGATGCCGGTGCCGACGATCTCGCCGTCCGACTGTTGCGCATGGACATCGCCCAGGAAGAACAGCGCGCCCGGCACTGAGACGGGGAACATCACCTCGACCCCGGCGGTAAAGCCGCGATAGTCCATGTTGCCGCCGTAGCGGCCGCTGGTCGCGGTCGAAATCGCCTGGCCGAGGTCGGGCGCCACGCCGAAGCAGCCGATCATCGGTTCAATGGGAACCGACCAGGCCGCCAGGGCCGGCGGCGGATCGGCGAGCCTGGCGCGGCCCGCCGCCGCATCGATCACCCACAAGGTCTTCCGCCGTTCCGGAAAGCCCGTGACCGCCTGCGGGTCGACCACGTTGGGGCTCAGCACGTCATAGGTCCAGCCGGTGGCGCTGCTCATCCGGATGTCCTCGATCACCACGCTGAGCGTGTCGCCCGGTTCTGCGCCCGTGATGAAGAAGGGCCCCGTCATCGGGTTCGGCCGCTCGCCGATCTGCTGGCCGCGGTGGTTGAAGCCATGGGCGTCCGCCGTTGCCGCGGTGACGGTGTCGCCGCTGGCGATGGTCAGGGCAGGGGGATGGCTGCCGATGCTGTTGTAGAGGAGGGAGGGAGTGAAGCGGTGCGCCGCCATGTCGTTCACGCGGGCGCTCAGGCGAGGGCCGCGGCCAGGAGCTTCTTGGCGAGGACCGCGGCTGCGGGGCCGTTGGCGGCGGTGCCGTCTGCTCCCACCGCCTCGACCCACTCGGGATGCCGGGCGATGGCGGAGCCACCCACCATGACGCCGACCTTTCGGTTCAGCGATATGGCCCGGACCTTGGCGATGGTCTGGGCGAGCGCCTGCATGTTGAGGTCGGACCCGAGCGAGAAGCCGATGACGCCGAACCACTCCCGCGCGGCGAGGTCGGCTGCATCCTCCATGCGGGCGGAGGCGCAGGTCCACACATGCCAGCCGCCAGCGCGCAGGAACTTCTGGACGATGGTGAAGCCCAGGCTGTGCTGCTCGCCGGGTGCGGTCGCGAGCAGCACCCGGCGCTTGTCGTCGAGGTTCGCAACCTGGTCCAGTCCCTCGAAGACCAAGACCAGCTGCTGCAGCCGGGCGACGCCCAGCGTCACGTCGAGGAAGTCGATCCGGTCCTCGTTCCACAATTCGCCAAGGTGGCGGGCCGTGGGCTCGAGCAGTGCGGTGTGCAGGCTGTCGAGCGAGATGCCGCGGTCCTTGAGCGAGAGAACGAAGTTGAAGGCCTCGCCATTGTCCGGCCCGAGCACGAGGCTCGCCAGCGCATCGACGTCGGAGGCATGGGGCAGGATCGGGGGCTCGTCGTCATTCGCGGCCGCTTCGTTGTGGAGCGCCAGCAGGCGCGGGACGACATGATCGGACACGATGCGGCGCAGCTTGGCGTAGCGGAACTCGGGGACGTCGATCGTCACCTCAAGGGGCGGCAGGAAGTTCACTTCCGGCCCCTGGTCATCGCTGCGTCGCGGATCCGGCTTGCCGTGAGCCACGCCGCCGGAGTCGTTCCGATCCTCCGTCATCCCCCCATCCTGCTTCGCGGCGCGGTCGCGGAACGCCGGCCGTCTTCTGGAGTGTCAATGATACCTGACACTTCAAAATCGCGCAATCCGGATTTGGCCGGAGCGGCTGCCTGTGGATGGCGGACGCTTCTAAACCATCGCGACTGCGTGCTACCTCTCGTTGGCACTGGAGAGCGTGAGCATCATGACCCGACACCCGCTGGACCCCCTCGCCCGAGATGAGATCGCCGCCGCATCCGCCATCGTCCGGCGGGAGGGGGGCCTCAGCCTTGAGGCCTGGTTCGAGACGATTGCCCTGGAGGAGCCGCGGAGGCGGCATGAGGCCGGCGAAGCCCCGCCTCGCGAGGCCTTCGTCGCCTGCTACGATCCCGCCACGGGCGAGACCTGGGACGGTGTCGTCGATCTCTCAGGCCGACGGCTTCGACACTGGGCCAGGGCACAGGGCCAGGCGCGGATCGTCGCCGATGAATTCGCGGCCGGTGGCCTTGCGGCCAAGGCCGATCCCCGCTTCATCGAAGCCCTGGCGAAGCGCGGCATCACGGATCTCGACAGCGTGCTGGTCGAGGCCTGGGCGGCGGGGCATTTCGGGATTGCCGAGGAGGAGGGCCAGCGCCTCGCCTATGGCCATTGCTGGGTGCGCAACGCCGCGGGCGACAATCCCTATGCGCGGCCGATCGCCAATCTCCACCCGGTCATCGACCTGCGCAACATGAAGCTGCTGCGCCTCGATGACTTCGGCGTCGTTCCGCTGCCT
>JADCDC010000286.1 GCA_020252385.1 Aestuariivirga sp. | reverse complement strand
TGGTAGGCGAGCGGCACCGGGATTGGCACGTTGATGCCCACCATGCCGATCTGGCAGCGCGACGCGAAGTCGCGCGCCGTGTCGCCGTCACGGGTGAAGATCGCCGTGCCGTTGCCATATTCATGGTCGTTCACCAGCTTCAGCCCCTCGTCATAGGTCTTGGCGCGCACCACCGAGAGCACCGGGCCGAAGATCTCCTCCTTGTAGATGCGCATGTCCTTCGTCACGTTGTCGAACAGCGTGCCGCCGAGGAAGTAGCCCTTCTCGTAGCCCTGCATCTTGAAGCCGCGGCCATCGACCTTGAGGGTCGCACCTTCCTGCACGCCGAGGTCGATGTAGCCCTTCACACGGTCCAGCGCCTGCTGTGTCACCAGCGGGCCGTAGTCCGCCTCGCGGTCGGTCGAAAGACCAACCTTCAGCTTCTCGACGCGCGGCACCAGCTTCGCGGCCAGCGCATTGGCGGTGGCCTCGCCCACGGGCACGGCGACCGAGATCGCCATGCAGCGCTCACCCGCCGAGCCATAGCCCGCACCGATCAGCGCATCGACCGCCTTGTCCATGTCGGCGTCGGGCATGATCAGCATGTGGTTCTTGGCGCCGCCGAAGCACTGCGCGCGCTTGCCGTTGTTGGTGGCACGGCCATAGACATATTGCGCGATGGGGGTGGAGCCCACGAAGCCCACCGCCGCGATGTCCGGATCGTCGAGGATGCCGTCGACCGCTTCCTTGTCGCCGTTCACCACATTGAGGATGCCGGCGGGCAGCCCCGCCTCGAGGAACAGTTCGGCAAGCCGCATCGGGCAGGACGGGTCACGCTCGGACGGCTTCAGGATGAAGGCGTTGCCGCAGGCAATCGCCGGGGCCGCCTTCCACAGCGGGATCATGGCCGGGAAGTTGAACGGCGTGATGCCGGCGGTGACGCCCAGTGCCTGGCGCATCGAATACATGTCGATCCCGGGGCCCGCACCATCGGTGTATTCGCCCTTGAGGAGATGCGGGATGCCGCAGGCGAATTCCACGACCTCGACACCGCGCTGCAAGTCACCCAGCGCATCGGGAATGGTCTTGCCATGCTCCATGGAGATCAGGCTCGCCAGCTCCTCCGCATGGGTGCGGGCGAGTTCGAGGAAGCGCATCATCACGCGCGCGCGCACCTGCGGGTTCTTCGCCGCCCAGTCGGGCTGGGCCGCCTTGGCATTCTCGACCGCGGCGCGGAGCTCGGCGCTGGAGGCGAGCGCCACCCGGGCCGAGACCTCGCCCGTGTTGGGGTTGAACACATCGGCGAAGCGCCCCGACGCGCCCTTGACGTGCTTGCCGCCGATGAAGTGCCCGATGTCCTTGACCATGTGTCCGTTCCTCGAATGAAGTGCTTGCTGGCCACATGCTCTAGAGCATGATCCGCAAAAGTGGAAACCACTTTTGCGACCAGACCATGCTCAAACCATTGATCTGGAGCGCGTTCCGACCAGGTGTTTCCAACTGGTCGGAACGCGCTCTAGAAGCCTGCGAAGGTGGCGGCAAGGGCCAGCGCGCCGGCATCCTGATCCCCAGATTGCACAATCATTGGGCGATTGCCTCGCCAGTCATGCAATGTGTGCATGGGGCTGTCATCTTGCATTCGCTGCATCGCAGCATAATCTTAATTTCGAAGCCCGAAATTATGGGCGAATCGAAAGATCATCCGCCATGCGCCGCCCGGCCCCCTACCGCATCCGCAAGCTCTGGCCCCTTGAGGGCGAGGCCTTCCGGCGTCATCTCCTGAGGCTCGATCCCGAAACCCGGCAGTTTCGCTTCGGCTCCGCGGTGAACGATGATTTCCTCAACGCCTATGCCGACACGGCGCGCCGCATCGGCACGGTGATCTATGGCGCCTTCCGGGGACCTGAGATGTGCGCCTCGGCGGAACTGCGCGCGCTGCATGCGCTGGGCGACGAGATGGCGGAGGCCGCCTTCGCGGTCGAGACGGCGCACCGCCACCAGGGCCTGGGCTCGGCCCTCATGGACCGCATCATCACCGCCGCCAAGAACCGCGGCATCCATTATCTCCACATGATCTGCGCGCGCGAGAACCAGCCGATGCTGCGGCTGGGCGAGAAGTTCGGCGCGCAGTTCCGGATCGACCATGGTGAGGCGCTGGGCGAGATCGCGACCGACCCGCCCACCGCGCTGTCGCTCCTTGGCGAGGCGCTCGACGACACGACGGATTTCGTCGCCGCTGTGCTCGACTGGTCCAGGCCGACCGGACAAGCACGCGTCAGGCGCTGAACAGCACCTGTTCCGGCCTGCCCGGCCCCTGCCACATCACGCTGCAGGCGGGAATCCGCTTGGGATCTGAAATGCCCCGCCGCGTCATGGCAATCAGGAAGACCACCGCCGCATCGGTCACCGCATCGGCGATGTCGGCGGCGTCGATCCCCTCCGCCAGCACCTCCGCGAGGTGCTCGGCCGCTGCATCCGCAAGTTCCGCGGCCTCCGCCGGCGAAAGGTCCCGCGCCGCCTGCCAGCTCTCGGCAAGGTCAGTGTCATCGAGTTCCGCCACGAGATCGGCCCCCACCGCCACCGCGAGCCCGGCCGCCGAACGGTAGCCCGGCGAGACGAGGGTGAAACAGTTTCTCCGGGCTCCCATGGCGCACCTCACGCAACTGACGTTTCCCGGAGCATGCGCGCCGGAGTTTGCCGGATGGTTAATCCAACCCCTCCTCTCTTCCCCCTCGCCCCCACGAAGTGGGGGAGAGGGAGGGGTGAGGGGGGTCTTGCCGCGAGTCCAGACTCCAGAAGCCTTCACGTGCAGCCACCACCCCCTCACCCTGCCCTCTCCCCCACAAAGTGGGGGAGAGGAATAAGGATCAAGGCAGCAGCGCGCCCGCATTTGCCAGCTGCTTCACGCCGGCGGTGGGGAAGCGGCATTGATAGGTGCCCTCGGCATAGGCGCCGAGCACATAGGGATCGAAGCTCACCACGATCTCCTGTTCGCCGATGCTCCAGCGGGAGAGGTCCCTGATCGCGGCGGCGATGGCCTGGTCGCGCTCCGCGGCACCCTCGGCGAGGTCGAGGTCCGGCACCCGCTTCAGCTTCTCTGCATCGATCTGCGACTTGCACCAGAGCGTCATGATGGCCGCCGAGGGCTCGGGCAGCAGGTCGGCCGCCGTGATGAGCCGCCCGCTCGCCATGTCGATGTTGTGGTTGAGGGTGCCGTAATTGCCATGCGCGCCGCCCTCATTGGCATAGAAGTCTTGGCGCACCGAGATGAGCGCGGGCGAGGCATAGCTCATCGTGAAGCGGTCCTCGCGCGCCATGATGGCGCTCTGCTCCGGCCCGCCATGGGGCCCAAGCGTCACGGCCTTCAAGACCTCGTCCGCGATGCGGTTCAACGTCTGTTCGCCCGGCGTTGCGGGCGCTGCGACGCGGAGGACGGCGATATCGATATCATACTGCGTCTGCGTCCCGTCCTGAACGAGGAACTCCGGCACCGGAGCCGGTGTCACGCCGGGCCCGCTCAACGGCTCGCCGGAGAGCAGCGCCAGCCGCTCCGCCGTGCGCTCCTTCACGCAGGAGGTGAGGTCGCCCTCCATCTGGCTGCAGAGCTCGCGCCGGGCAATCCAGCGCTTCTGCGACTGGGCCAGCATCTTCTGCTGGGGCGGCGCAAGCTTCGCCTTCGCGGCGGTGAAGGCCGCACCCAGCTCGTCGTCGAGCCGCTTTGCCGCCGGGTCGGCGCAGATCGCCTTCTCGACCGCGGTCGAAGCCTTCGCGCAATCGAAGGCGGCGGCGGGAACCGCCGTCAGGACCATCACCGCAAGAGCCGTCACTGCGCTAGCGCTTCGCATAGGCCATCCTCCTCCACTCTGCATGATATGCATCGAGCCCCGCCAGCTGTGCAGGCGCCACATCGGTCAGCGTCAGCCCGATCGCCGGAAGCCTGTCGCCGTCGATCAGC
>JADCDC010000285.1 GCA_020252385.1 Aestuariivirga sp. | reverse complement strand
GGGCTCGCCTGGGCGAGCTGACGTGCGAGATCGAGCCAGAGTGCCCCGTCACTGGGGCGCAGCGTGAGGAGCTGTTCCAGCGAGGCGGCGGCGAGCCTCGCGTTGCCGGCGGCCTTCGCCGCGGCGATGTCGCCCATGATCTCGGGCTCCGTGCGCTTCAGCTCCTTGGCGATGCGCGAGAGTTCGAGATCATAGTCGCTGACGTAGAAGTCGAACTGCGAGACGGGGAAGCTCTTGGCGGCAAGGGCGAAGGGCGCGGTGAGGAGGAGGGCGAGGAGCGTGGCGAGGAGACAGAGAAACGATCTGCCCTCACCGCTGCGCAGGATGGAACGCGAATTCATGTACAGCGCCGTCATCGGACAGACCCTCCCGTTTGCCGCCGGGCGAATCTTCCGTCCGCCGGTGCATGCTTGTCAAAGCATATGTTTCAGCAGCTTTGCGGCGGATTGACGGTGATCAGGATCACGGTTTGGGTTCGTCGTCGTCCTGCAGGATGCGCCAGGAAGCCCCCTCGAGGTCATCATACTGGCCGGCCTTGAGCGACCAGATGAAGGCGGCAAGGCCCAGGCCCCCCAAGAACAGGGCGACGGGGATCAGATAGAGAAGTCCAGTCATGCGGCCCTCCGCAACCTGGCCGTATCGGCCTCTCCGCTTTTGGCGCCGGGTGCGGTGGCCCGGGGTGCCTCGCCCAGCCCGACGCGGAGCGCGTTGGCGATGACGATGATCGATGAGGTGGACATGGCGATGGCGGCGACGAGCGGCGAGACGAGGCCCGCCATGGCGAGCGGCACGGCCAGCACGTTGTAGCCCACGGCAAGCGCGAAATTCTCCTTGGCGATGCGCTGGGTGCGGCGGGCGACCTTGACCGCCTCCGCCACCGCGGCAGCGCTCTCGCCCATCCACACGGTTTCAGCCGCCGTGCGGCCGATGTCGGAGGCGGAGGAAGGCGCCATCGAGGTGTAGCCGGCGGCGAGTGCCGGCGCATCGTTGATGCCATCGCCTACCATGAGCACCTTCTTGCCGGCCTTGGAGAGTGCGTCGACATAGGCGAGCTTGGCCTGCGGGCTCGCGCGGGAGACGGCGGTGTCGATCGCAACCGCCGCAGCGACGCGGCTCACCGCCGCCTCGCGGTCGCCCGAGAGGAGGTGGACGGCAAGCCCCATCTGCTTCAGGCGCGCCACGGTTTCGGCAGCTTCGGGGCGGAGCGCATCCTCGAACTGGAAGACGGCAGGCGTGTTGGCGCCGCGGCGGAAGGCGAATTCGAGGAGGCCCTTGTCCTCCGGCGATTCCTCGAGCCCGCACCAGGCGCGGCTGCCAAGCCTGAGCTTCTCGCCCTGATAGAGTCCGGAGAGGCCGAGGCCGGGGTGCTCCGCGATGTCGGTGACGGTGAGCGGTGTCAGGCCGCGCTTCGCCGCCTCGCGCACCAGCGCCTGGGAGAGCGGATGCTTGCTTGCGCGCGCAAGCCCTGCGGCCAGCGTCAACGTCTCGGTCGAGACCATGAGGGGGGAGACGAGCTGCGGCTCACCCTTCGTGAGGGTGCCGGTCTTGTCGAAGATGACGGTGTCGACGCCTGAGAGCTTCTCCAGCGCGGCGCCATCCTTGATCATGACGCCGGAGCGGAACAGCCGGCCGCTTGCCACCACCTGCACCGCCGGAACGGCGAGGCCCAGCGCACAGGGGCAGGTGATGATGAGCACCGCGACCGCGGCCATGATCGAGGCGTGCCAGCCCATGCCGAGGACGAGCCAGCCGGTGAGTGTCGCGGCGGCCAGCGTGTGGACGGCGGGTGAATAGAAGCGCGCCAGCCGGTCGGCGATCTGGATGTAGCGTGACTGGCCCTGCTCGGCCGCCGACATGAGGCGCACGAGCTCCGAGAGGAATGTGTCATTGCCGGCCGCCATCACCTCAACGGTGATGGGGGCGGTGAGGTTCAACTCGCCCGCATGGACGGCGGAGCCGGGCCGCACCGCCTCGGGCGCGGACTCGCCCGTCAGGAGCGACCGGTCCATGTCGCTGATGCCCTCGCTCACCAGGCCGTCGGCGGGGAGCCTGTCGCCCGCTGCGACGGCGACCGTCATGCCGGCCTTGATCTCACGCGCGGGGACGTAGCGGCGGCTGCCGTCCGCCGCGATGACGGTGGCGCCCTCGGAAGAAAGCGAGACCAGCTGAGCGATCGCCGAGCGGGCGCGCGCGCGCATCAGGTGATCGAGGTAGCGGCCCGCCAGCAGGAAGAACAGGAGTGTGACGGAGGCGTCGAAATAGGCGTGTTCCTCGCCATTGATGGTCTGGAACAGGCTCATCAGCGAGGCCAGCAGCACGCCCAGCGAAATCGGCACGTCCATGTTGACGCGGCCGAGCCGCAGCGCGTTCACCGCCGAATAAAAGAAGGGCCGGCCGGCATAGGCCACCGCCGGAAGGGCGATCATGGCGGAGAGCCAGTGGAAGAGATCGCGCGTCGCATCCTCAGCCCCCGACCAGACGGAAACCGACAGCAGCATGACATTGGAGGCGGCGAAGCCCGCCACGGCGAGGGCGCGGAGCAGCCGGCCGCCCTCGCGGTCGTCCTTGGTGAGGCCGGTCTCGCGCGGATCGAAGGGGCGGGCCATGTAGCCAAGGACGCCCAGCCGGTCGATCAGCGCCTGGGGTTCGATCTCGCCTTCGCGGTAGATGACGGCGACACGGCGGCCGGTGAGGTTGACGCGGGCGGAGTCGACACCGTCCAGTGCCGGAAGGTCCGTTTCGATCTGGGCCATCGCCTCCGGCCGGTTGGCCTGCGGCACCAGGAACTCGATGCGCTTGAGGCCGGGGCCCGCCGAGGAGATCCAGCGGTCCGCATCCTCGCCTTCCAGCTTGAACGGCTGGAAGTATTCGCCGTCGATGGTGCAGCAGGGAAGGGTCATGGTGCTGCGGCCTTCACAACGAAGCGGAAGATCTTGTGGTAGTCGGCAACGCCATTGCCCTTGGCATCGATCTCGACCTCCCAGACGCCGGGCGCGAGGTTCGCCGGGGCGGAATAGACGCCGGCACCCATGGTCTGGAAGACGAGTTTCTGATCTTGCTTGTCGGTCACGGTGCGCTCGAGGTCACCGGTGATCGAGAGGGCGTCGATCTTCTGACCGGCCTTGTCCTCAAAGGTGAGGCGGACGCGCTGCTCCGTGAAGTCGAAGCCCACCTTCCAGCCCAGCGCCTCCTGGGCGCGGGCCTTGGCGAGATCCTTGTCAAAGCTCTGGCTTGCCACATAGCCATTGGCGACGACGAGGCCGGACCAGGTGGAGTTGGCGAGATAGGCCATCGTGAAGTTGACGGTGAAGATGACGCCGAAGAAGGCGATGAACATCGCCAGCACGTGCCAGCCGGTGAGGGGCTTCGCGGGTTTCGCGGATGCGGCCATGGACATTGCTTACTCCTTCTTTGCAGGCGCGTGGAAGATGGCGTCATAGGCCGCCGTCTCCGCCTGGCCGTTGGGGTTCAGTTCCTCGACCCTGAAATCAAAGTTCACGCGGTCCGAGACGATGACGCCGGGATCGCTGGTGGTGACGTAGATCTTGACCGCCTTCAGCTTGTCCGGTGCGACGCGGATGTCGAAGCTCGTGCCCTTCTGGCCCTGCTCGCCCACCATCTCCATGCTGGCGCCGGGCAGGTTCTCGACGGTGAGGCGGAACGTCCGCTCCTCCTGGCGCTTGTTGAGGATCTTGACCGTGTAGCCGTTGCGGATGGCGCCGTCTGAGAGCGTCACGTAGAGCGGGTTGCGGTCCGGCACGACGTTGACGTCGAGCTGGGTGCGGTTGAGGAGGGTGACCAGCATGGCGATGCCGACGCCGGCCCACATGGTGAAATAGATCGCGGTGCGCGGCCTCAACAGGTGACGCCAGTTCCAGTGCTCGTTCTTGCCGGCGACATTGGCGGCATAGAGGCTGGAGGTGGTGTAGTTGATGAGGCCCTTGGGCTTTCCGATCTTCTCCATCACCGCGTCGCAGGCGTCGATGCACAGCGCGCAGTTGATGCATTCGAGCTGGTTGCCGTCACGGATGTCGATGCCCATGGGGCAGACAGCGACGCAGGCGTTGCAATCCACGCAGTCGCCCACTTTAAGGCCCTGCGCCTCCGCCTTCTTGCGCCCCGCCATGCGCGGCTCGCCCCGCCAGGCGTTGTAGGTGACGATCAAGGACTCCTCGTCCAGCATCGCACCCTGGATGCGCGGCCAGGGGCACATGTAGGTGCAGACCTGCTCGCGCATGAAGCCCGCGAAGGTGAAGGTGGTGGCGGTGAGGATGGCGATGGTGAAATAGGCCACCGAAGCCGCCTGGCCGGTGACGAGTTCGCGGAGCAGGGTTGGCGCGTCGGCGAAGTAGAACACCCAGAAGCCGCCGGTGGCGATGGCGATCAGGAGCCAGACCAGCATCGTGGAGCCGCGCTTCAGGAGCTTTCCCGCACTCCAGGGTGCTGCGTCGAGCCTGATCCTGGCGTTGCGGTCGCCCTCGATCTTGCTCTCGACCCAGATGTAGAGATCGGTCCACACCGTCTGCGGGCAGGCATAGCCGCACCAGGCGCGGCCGAACAGCGAGGTGACGAGGAACAGCCCGACACCCGCCATGATGAGCAGGCCCGCGACGTAATAGAACTCCTGCGGCCAGATCTCGATGAAGAAGAAGTAGAAGCGGCGGTTGGCGAGATCGATCAGGATCGCCTGGTCGGGCGCATCGCCGGGCCGGTCCCAGCGCAGCCAGGGTGCGATGTAGTAGATGCCAAGGAGGACGACGAGCAGGATCCACTTGAGGCGGCGGAAGGTGCCGTGCACCGACTTCGGATGGATGGCGGCGCGCGAGGCATAGAGCGAGCGGTTCTCGGCCTTGTTGACCGCCTCCGCATCATGCGTGTCGACCTCGTGGGCGGGATCGAGCGTGTTGATAATCTGAACCATCATTCCCCTCGGGCGTGGATATTAGATTAGAATAATCTAATATATACCCGTCGCCGTCCGTCTGCCGTGTGGCGCCAAGCCGCAGGCGGGCTGTCAACCGCCCGCGGCAAGGCCAATCGTAGACTATTGCGTGGCGGGTGCCGCCGCCTCGCCGCCGCCCAGCGAATGCACATAGACCGCGAGCTGCTTGATCGTCGCATCGTCGAGACGGTGCGACCAGCCCGGCATGACGCCGTGGCGGGGCCTGGTGACCTGCGCCTTCACCTGGTCGAGGCTCGCGCCATAGAGCGCGATCTGGTCGGTCAGGTTGGGTGAACCGAAGTCACGGTTGCCCTTGGCGTTGTCGCCGTGGCAGGAGGCGCAGTTCTCGGCGAAGATCTGCTGTCCGGCCTGGACCTTGGCCTGATCCGCCTCCCCGCCCGAGAGCGAGACGACGTAGGTGGCCACATCCGTCACCTGCTCGGGCGTCAGGATGCCATCAGCACCGAAGGCCGGCATCTGCGAGTCGCGCGTCTCGGCGTTCGCTGTGTAGCGGATGCCGTTCTTGAGCGTCACGTAGATGGCGTCGGGCGTTCCGCCCCACAGCCAGTCGTCGTCGTTGAGGTTGGGATAGCCGGCGGAGCCCGCGGCACCCGAGCCGTGGCACTGCACGCAGTTGATCTTGAAGGCGGCCGCGCCGCCGGCCTGGGCGAAGGCAAGCAGGTTCGGATCCTTCAGGATGTCGTCGACACTCATCGACGCGATCTTGTCGAGGTTCTCCTTCTGCGCGGCCTTGCCGGCCTCGATCTGCTCGGCCACCTGCTGGCGCGAGGAATAGCCGAGGAGGCCGGGGGTGGCCGAGGAGAGGAGCGGCCAGGCAGGATAGGCGATGGTATAGCCGATCGCCCAGATCACCGTGCCGTAGAAGGTGTAGAGCCACCACTTGGGAAGCGGCGTGTTGAGCTCCTTGATGCCGTCCCATTCATGGCCGGTTGTAGGCGTTCCGGAGATTTCGTCCTTTTCGATGTTCTTTGCCATTGTCTCAATCCTCGGAGCCGTTCTTGAGGGGGATCTTCGCCGCCTCTTCGTAGCGCTGCTTGGAGCCGCGCCTGAACACGAAGAGGACGATGCCGATGAAGAACACGAACATGGCGAGGAGGCCCCAGCTGTCCGCGATCTGACGCAGTGTGTCGTAGGTTCCCATCATGTCACCTCGACAGCTCGGCCTTGAAGGTCGAGGTATCGACCAGCGTGCCGAGCATCTGGAGATAGGCGATGAGCGCGTCCATTTCGGTGATGCGGGCGTCGCCGTCGAAGTTGCGGGCAACCGCCTTCGGGTAACGCTGCATCAGGCCGTCGGTGTTCTCGCCCGTGGCCTGGGCCAGCATGTCGGCTTGCGCGTTCTCGATGTCCTCCGGGCGGTACATGGCGCCCTTGCCGTTGTTGACGGTGAGGTTCAAGGCGGCGAGATGCTTGCCATAGGCCTTGGTGTCGACCTCCTTGT
>JADCDC010000284.1 GCA_020252385.1 Aestuariivirga sp. | reverse complement strand
TTACAAGAAGCTGATGAACAAGGTCATCCGCTCCGGCGTGAAGACCAAGGTTCTGATGCTCTCGGCGACTCCGGTGAACAACCGGTTCAACGATCTGCGCAATCAGCTCGCGCTGGCTTATGAGGGTGACTCCGAAAACCTCAGCCGCAAGCTGAAAACCAAGACCGGGATCGAAGAGATTTTCCGGCGCGCTCAGAAAGCGTTCAACGCGTGGTCAGACCTGCCGCCGCACGAGCGAACCGCAGCCGCGATCCTGAAGGCGCTCGACTTCGATTTCTTCGAGATGCTCGATGCCGTGACAATCGCTCGGTCGCGCAAGCATATCGAGACTTTCTACGACACCAAGGACATCGGGAAATTCCCGCAGCGCCGAAAGCCGCTGTCGTACCAATGCCCGATCACTCATCGCTCCGATGTGCTCGGCCTCAACGACATCTTCGGCAGCCTGTCGGTGCTCAAGCTCGCCGTCTACGCGCCGATCAGCTACATCCTGCCGAGCCGGCTTCGGAAGTACGAAGAAATCTACGACACCCAGGTGGAGGGCGGTCGCGGCAAGCTGCGCCAGGCTGACCGTGAGCGGAGCCTTCAGGCGCTGATGACCACCAATCTGCTCAAACGCTTGGAGAGTTCGGTCGAAGCCTTCCGGCTCACCCTGCGGGCGCTGAGCGGCAACATCGCGCAGACGCTCAAGGCGATCGACACCTTTGAGCGCACGGGCGCCGCCGCGAGTGTGACCGACCATCTTGGCGATCCGGGTTTCGATCCCGACGATGATGATCTGAGTGGGCTGGATGAGTTCACGGTCGGCAAGAAGATTCAGATCAGCCTGTCTGACATGGACCTTCCATCGTGGAAGCATGACCTGGCCGCGGATCTCACGCTGATCGGTGACCTGATCGCCTCGATGGACAAGGTGGTTCCCGCGGATGATGCCAAGCTGCAGCACCTGAAGGACGTCATCACCCGCAAGGTCGCTGACCCGCTCAACCCCGGCAACCGCAAGGTTCTGATATTCACGGCCTTCGCGGACACGGCGAAGTACCTCTACACCAATCTGGCGGAAGCATTCCTCCAGTCGCACGGCCTGCACTGCGGCATGGTCACCGGGTCCGACACGCCGAAGAGCACGCTGAAGAAGAGCTATGATTTCCAGTCGTTGCTGACGCTGTTCTCGCCGCGCGCGAAGGAGACACACCTGGTCCTGCCGCTCGAAACCGGCGAGATCGACATCCTTATCGGGACGGACTGCATCTCCGAGGGGCAGAACCTTCAGGATTGCGACTATCTGATCAACTACGACATTCACTGGAACCCGGTTCGCATCATCCAGCGGTTCGGGCGCATCGACCGCATCGGGTCACCCAATGCGCAAATCCAGCTCGTCAACTACTGGCCAGACATCTCGCTGGATGAGTACATCAATCTCAAGGAACGCGTCGAAAACCGCATGATCATTGCCGACGTCACGGCGACCGGCGATGACAATGTGCTGACCGCCAAGAGCAGCGACATCGCCTACCGGAAGGAGCAGCTCAAGCGGCTCCAGGAAGAGGTGATCGAGCTGGAGGACGTGCGAACCGGTATCTCCATCACGGACCTCGGCCTCAACGATTTCCGCATGGACCTTCTGAACCACATCAAGGAGCACGGTGACCTCGAGCATCTGCCAAACGGCATGCACGCGGTGGTGCCGGCGCAGTCGGCGCTCGGGCTGAAGCCCGGTGTGATCTTCGCGCTGAAGAACATCCACGACAGCGTGAACATCAACCAGCAGAACCGGCTGCACCCCTACTACCTCGTCTATGTTGGCCACGACGGTGGCGTCATCATCGACCACAGCGAGGTCAAGCGCCTGCTCGATCTGATCCGCACGAGCTGCAAGGGCCAGGTGGAGCCGATCCGGGCGGTCTGCCAGCTGTTTAACGAGCGGACGCAGGACGGCCGCAAGATGGAGCAGTGCTCCGCGCTTTTGAGCGCCGCGATCCGCTCGATGATCGAGGTCAAGGAAGAGAAGGACATCGACAGCCTGTTCAGCGGCGGGCGGACCACGGCGCTGGTCCACACCATCGCCGGCCTCGATGATTTCGAACTGATCGCCTTCCTCGTAATCGAGGAGGGAACCGCATGACAGCCGCCTTTTTCGATTATCCCAGGGCCGCTGCCTTCGGCCGCGTTGTCCCCAAGAGCCGCATCTACGAGCATGCCGGCGCCAGCACGGCGCTCCGGGACCTGTTCGTCACCCAGGTCGACCAGATCGTCTGGAAGTACAAGCTGGCGCCCGAGACCACGAACCTCGCGGCGACGAAGGCCGTCAGCGAGATCCAGGTGTTCGGCATCAGCCTGCGCACCGGCAAGTTCGACGAAGAGGTGCTGCGGGCGATCGACCGGGCGATCCCGTTCCCGCTGATCTTCGAGCTCAGCTGGACGGGCAAGCGGAAGGCTGTGGCCGCCTTCAAGCGGCCGAGCGATTCCGATTCCACCAAGCGGGTTGTCAGCGCCTATTTCGCGACCGATTGGGCGCCTGATGACGCAGCGCGCCTGCCGCTGCCGGTCGCGCTCAACCTTGGCGGCCTCTATGACGCCCTCATCACGGCGCTGATGCCAAAGGCTGTCGCCGAGGCAGAGCATACCGGCGAGGACATCCAGACGCGCGTGGCGCGGATGGAGGAAATCCGGTCCAAGACGCGGGAGGTGGACCGGATCAAGGCCCGACTGGCCCGCGAGAAGCAGTTCAACAAGCGCGTGGCGATCAATGCCGAGCTGCGCGCCGCAAGGCAGGAACTGGAGCGCCTTTCCGGCACCGCTCCCGTCACTGCCGCGACGAATGAGTAAGGGAATGACAATGGAAAAGCTGAAGATGCACAGCCCTGACCTGAGCCAGGAGAACATCGCGAAGATCCGCGACCTCTTCCCCGGCTGCGTGACCGAGGCGCGGGACGAGGCGACGGGGGCGGTGCGTCTGGCGGTAGACTTTGATCAGCTGCGTCAGGAGTTGAGCGACCACATCGTGGACGGGCCGCAGGAGCGGTATCGGCTGGACTGGCCGGGGAAGCGTGAGGCGTTGGCAGTGACCAATGCGCCAGTCGCGAAGACTTTGCGTCCGCTTATCGAAGAGAGCGTGAATTTCGATGAAACAAGAAATTTGTTCATTGAAGGTGACAATCTTGATGCCTTGAAACTACTTCAGGAAAACTACCTTGGACGGATAAAATTAATATACATTGATCCACCCTACAACACTGGAAATGACTTCATCTATGAAGATGATTTTTCACAAGGATCCGATGTATACCTAAAAAAATCAAATCAGGTGGATGGAGAAGGAAATCGCCTTATTGCAAACACATCCGCCAACGGGCGTTTTCACTCTGATTGGCTTTCCCTGATGTATCCGCGCCTTAGGATGGCGCGAAATCTCCTTTCCGACGATGGAGCAATATTTATCAATATTGATGATTCTGAGCTATCCAATCTTAAGTCCATCTGCGACGAAATTTTTGGAGAGGGAAACTTCATCGCGAACGTTGCATGGAAACACACACAGCAGAGCAAGAATGACGAAAAATACTTTGCGCGGGTATATAATTCGCTTCTGATATACAGAAAGTCAGACAGTCTTCCGAAATTTCGCTTCCCACGAACGGATGCAGACAACAAGAATTATTCAAATCCCGACAATGACCCGCGAGGCCAATGGCGCGCTGGAGACGTGCGAAGCCCAAATTTCCGGAAAACGCTCTGCTACGATATTGTAACGCCCTCAGGAAAGAAAATTTCCCCGCCTGAGAACGGTTGGCGCTGGTCAGAAGAAACCGTCAAGGACAAGA
>JADCDC010000283.1 GCA_020252385.1 Aestuariivirga sp. | reverse complement strand
TGGTGCTGGCCTGGTCGATGCCGGCGGTCTTGCAGGCAGTCCGCAGGTCACGAAAGAATGTATAGGCGCTGGTGCCAATCAACGTGTTGAAGACGAAGTTGGGACGCGCCTCGAGGATGGCGCGGATTACCTTGTCGTGATCCGTCTCGCCAACGGCCAGGTAGCGCTCTCCCACGACCGCGCCACCGGAAGCCGCAAGGCCCTCGCGCAGGATCCGGTTGTTCTCCCAGGCCCAGATGTAGTTGGAGCCCACGCAATAGGCGCGCTTGCCCACGTTGTTGAACAGGTACTGGATCAGCGGGATGATGTGCTGGTTGGGAGCGGCCCCGGTGTAGATGACGTTACTGGAACTCTCGAAACCCTCGTAATGCGAGGGATACCAGAGCAGCGCATCGTGCTTCTCGAAGTGGGGGATGACGTCCTTGCGGCTCGACGAGGTATAGCAGCCGACGACGTGGCGGATGCCCTGCCCGAGGAGGGCTGCGCTCAGTTCCGGATAACGCGCCGGATCGCCGGCGGGATCGGCGGCAATGGGTTCAAGGCTGACGTTGGTCGCGCTGGACTGGTTGATTTCCGCAAAGGCCAGCATCGCGCCGTTGCGCATCGATCTCGACACCGTCCCGTAAGGGCCGCTGTCGGAGAACAATACGCCGATGCGATAGCGCTTCGCTGTCATGGAGTCCCCAAGAACGAGAAATGCCTCGTCGGTCTTCACCGAAGGCGCCGTTGCCAGAAACATTCAGATGTCAGGATCGCGATAAAGTGGGCGCTCTTGCCCTCGCATGGAGGCATTAGAATTCAGAAATTGCCTAGCTGTCAAGCAATCCCTGAGGCTGACGCAAAGTCGGGCAGTGCCTGATTTGAAACTGTGCAGTTCAGCGGAAGCGGGTGGCCGCAGCAATTGTCGTGGATCAGCGCCTTATCACTTGAGGAAGGGACGATTTCTGGCTCCTCGTAACTCACAGTAGAAGCCCAGATGAGTCAGAAATCCGAGACACGGGTGACGCCCGAACAGACTGTGAAGGACATCGGCTTGGCAAGTTGGAGGCACAATTCGGCCGAGGAAAAGATCCGTATCGTGCTGGAGGGGCTCCGTGGAGAGTACATGAACTGCCACTGAACTGTCATCCAGCAGCTCGTGTGATCTACTCGGCCATCCGAGTGGAGGTGAGCCTATGCGGGTTCCGTGCATCATTGCTATCGCGGTGATGGCCGTCATCGCCCCTGCGGCGGCCCAGGACAAGCCGATTTCGTGCAGACGAGGGTGCGCCGCGAAAAGAATCCCGCCGACTTCAAGAAGGAGTTGGCGAACGCCCTGAACGGCTTCGACTAGAAGAAACAGGCCGAGGAGGTCAAGAAGGACGGCACATGCAAGATGCTGGACGGATTCCTCGACGTTCTTGGGGGAGCCAGCCCGAAGGATGATCGGCAGATGGCGTTCCAGAAGGACGTGGAGGGCAGAACGCTCTGCAAAGGGGTGACACCAATAAGACACTCGAGGGTGCCAAGGCCTTCTGCCAGAGCCCGACCGAAGCCAACTATGCCGATTTCATCGAGCAGAGCTTTGATGTCATGACCCGCACATGCGTTATCAGCACGAACACGTACAGGCAGTCTTTCCGAAAGGTCGATGGAGCCGATGTCTGGGTGGTCACACAGGAAGGATCGGAGGGCCCCTGTGGCATGATCAATGTCAGCCGCTTCGAAAGAGAAGATATGTTCTGGGTCTACTATGCGAAGAAGGTGGTGACGAACAGGTCAGGGGAATTGATGCCTGGCTTCAAATGCACCGACTACGATGAGTCCGAATACAAGCTCGACTGGAAATCCCGCCCTCTTAACCTGAGTTGCGACTACGTGAAATTCGCCCCCTTCTAGGTCTCTTGTCACTCGCCTGACCGGGCCGCCCCCGCGTGCCACGCCACCCTCCCGCAGCGCTCCGCGGCTGCACGGACGGTCACTCGGTCGAAGGCCATCCGGAAGGCCACCTGCCAAGCCGTGCAGGGCGAGGCCCGCATCCCGAAACGCTGGCCCGCCGGCCGCGATCTCCAAGGCGTGATCGGTGTCGGTGCTGCGGCGCAGGAGGGCGGTCGGCCCGCAGGAGGAGCGGTGAGTCTTCGAGGAGGGCGGTCGGGAAGGGGGCACTTTTAACCTCGTGCGGAGGCTCCGGGTAAAGCGATTCCGGCAACGTTACCCCCGTTGTTACCCCGAGGCCATTTCGACCCGCATCACTTATCAGCTAAGTGTTTGAAGTGGTTTGGCTCCCCGACCTGGACTCGAACCAGGGACCATTCGATTAACAGTCGAATGCTCTACCAACTGAGCTATCGGGGAATGGCGGGGGCTATAGCAGAGGGTTCCGGCGGCGAAAAGCACTTTCTGAGGGTCGGCCCCATTCCTCTCCGGGACCCTGAACAAACCGCCCGCAAACCCTATATAGGGCGCTCAAACGTTTGAGCCCGCACGAGGATAAATGCCGAAGATCAACATTCTGGGATACCGGATCGGGGTTCCGCGCCATCCCCTGCCGCGCGTCGTCCTGGGCTGCGCCATGGTGGTGGGCGGACTTGTGGGGTTCCTTCCCGTCCTCGGCTTCTGGATGGTGCCCGTCGGCCTTGCGATCCTGGCTGTCGATTTCCCGCCGGTGAGGCGATTTCAGCGGCGGATGACGGTGCGTTTCGGCAACTGGCTGCACCGGCGCTGGCCGCGGCTGGCGGGCAAGCTGGGCTATGGCAACCCGCGTCCTGAACGGCGGGGCTAGGCGGCCCTGCCGAGGGCTGTGAGAATGCTGGCGCAGATGCCTTGGGCATCGAGCCCGGCATCGGCATATTGCTCCGCAGGCGAGCCATGGGCGATGAAGCGGTCCGGCAAGTTCAGCGCCCGGAAGCGCGTGGCGGCAAGCAGGTCCTGCTTCACGAGGTGGTGCAGGACTTGGGTGGCGAAGCCGCCGATGGCGCCGTCTTCCACCGTCACCAGCAGCGGGTGGTGGCGCGCCAGGCCGTCCACGAGTTCGCCATCGAGCGGCTTGCAGAAGCGGGCATCCGCGACGCTGGCCGAGATGCCGCGTTCCGCCAGCATCCGCGCCGCGCCAAGGCAGGCCTCGAGCCGGGCGCCAAGCGACAGGATCGCGACGTCCTCGCCCTCCTGCACCAGCCGGCCCTTGCCGATGGCGAGCGGCCGCGCCTCGCCCGCCTGGTCTGAACCGGCTGCCTCGCCCCTGGGATAGCGGAAGGCGATCGGCCCCTCGTCATGCGCCATGGCGGTCGCCACCATGCGGCGCAGCTCCGCTGCATCCGAAGGCGCCATCACGACCATGCCGGGCAGCATCGACATGTAGCCGAGGTCATAGGAACCGGCATGGGTGGCGCCGTCCTGGCCCACGAGCCCCGCGCGGTCGATGGCGAAGCGCACCGGCAGGCCCTGCAGCGCCACATCGTGCACCACCTGGTCGAAGCCGCGCTGCAGGAAGGTCGAGTAGATGGCGCAAACCGGCTTCATGCCCTCAGCTGCGAGGCCCGCGGCCAGCGTCACCGCATGCTGCTCCGCGATGCCGACATCGAAGGTGCGGCGCGGGAAATGCTCCGCGAAAAGGTCGAGTCCAGTACCGGACGGCATGGCGGCGGTGATGGCGACGATCCGCTCGTCCTGCCGGGCATGGGCGATGAGGCTCTGGGCGAAGACCTGGGTGAAGGTCGGGGTGTTGGTCTTGGGCGTCAGGAAGGCCAGGGTGACGGGGTCGAATTTCGGGACCGCGTGATAGCGTTCCTTGTCCGGGCGCGGGAAGGGGTGTCCGCGGCCCTTTTCGGTGACGACGTGCAGCAGGACCGGGCCGTCCTCCGGCCGGTCGCGAAGTGCCTCGAGCGTGCTGACCAGGCTGTCGAGGTCATGCCCGTCGACGGGCCCCGCGTGATGGAAGCCCAGACCCTCAAACAGGCTGCCGCCCGTTCCGGCACGAAGCTCCGCCAGGTGATCGTTGAGGGCGCCGACGGCGGGCGCAATCGACATGCCATTGTCGTTGAGGATCACGATCAGCCGGCTTCCAAGGCTGCCGGCATGGTTCATCGCCTCATAGGCCATGCCGCCGGTGATGGCGCCGTCGCCGATCACCGCCACCACATGGCCCTTGCCGCCCGTGAGGTCTCGGGCCAGCGCCATGCCCAGTCCCGCCGAGATCGACGTCGAACTGTGGGCGGCGCCAAACGGGTCATAGGGGCTTTCGCTGCGCTTGGTGAAACCGTAGAGCCCGCCCTTCTGGCGGATGGACCGGATGGCGTGGCGCCGGCCCGTGAGAATCTTGTGGGGGTAGGCCTG
>JADCDC010000282.1 GCA_020252385.1 Aestuariivirga sp. | reverse complement strand
GTCCCTCATCGACTTCATCGTCGCCTATTTCCAGTGGCTGTTCGACGCACTGAAGGTGTCGCTCAACTTCGTGGTGGAAGGGACGACCGCCGGGCTGCTGATGTTGCCGCCCGTTCTGCTGGCACTCCTCATCGCCGCTTTCGCCTGGTGGCTCCAGAAATCCTGGAAGCTGGCGCTGGGCGTCTTGATCGGCCTGCTCTTCATCCTGAACCAGGGCCTGTGGAAGGAGACGGTGCAGACACTGGTGCTGGTGACCGGCGCCACCGCCCTCTCCATGGGGATCGGCGTGCCGCTCGGCATCTGGGCGGCGCATAACCCCAAGGTCTGGCGGGTGCTGCAGCCGGTCCTCGACCTGATGCAGACAATGCCGACCTTCGTCTATCTGATCCCCATCCTCATCCTCTTCGGGCTGGGAGCGGCCCCTGCCCTGATCGTCACCATCATCTTCGCCATGCCCGCACCCGTGCGCATGACCTATCTCGGCATCACCTCGATCCCGAAGCCGATGATCGAGGCGGGCTTGTCCTTCGGCGCCACGAAGTGGCAATTGCTGCGCAAGGTGGAGCTTCCGGCAGCCCTCCCCTCCATCATGGCGGGGCTCACCCAATGCATCATGCTGTCGCTCTCCATGGTGGTCTTCGCGACGCTGATCGGCGCACCGAGCCTCGGCAACCCGGTGAACAAGGCGCTCGCCAACCGCAACATCCCGCTCGGCATCGAGGCGGGCCTCGCCATCGTGGTGCTGGCGATCATCCTTGACCGCATGCTGGCGGCGCGCGTGGGAGCAAGGAAATGACCCCGGCCGTCGAATTCAGGAACGTCGACATCATCTTCGGCGACAATGTTGGGGCGGCGCTGAAGCTGGCGCATGAGGGCGTGGACCGTGCCGACATCCTGAAGCGGACGGGCGCGGTGCTGGGCGCCACCGGCGCCAACCTCACCGTCAACGAGGGCGAGATCAGCGTGCTGATGGGCCTCTCGGGCTCCGGCAAATCGACGCTGCTGCGCGCCGTCAACGGCCTCAACGAGGTGACGGGAGGTTCCGTCCTGGTGAAGGACGGTGAGCGCATGGTCGACGTCGCGAACTGCGACGCGGCAACGCTCCGCCACATCCGCCAGAAGCAGGTGGCGATGGTGTTCCAGCAATTCGCCCTGCTGCCCTGGCGCACCGTGCGGGAGAATGCGGGCTTCGGCCTCGAACTCTCCGGTGTGCCCGAGGCCGAGCGCAAGACGCGCGTTGACCGCCAGCTGAAGCTCGTGGGCCTCGACCAGTGGGCCAACAAATACGTCCATGAGCTCTCTGGCGGCATGCAGCAGCGGGTGGGGCTTGCCCGCGCCTTCGCCACCGAGGCGCCGATCCTGCTGATGGACGAGCCCTTCTCGGCACTCGACCCCCTGATCCGCACCAAGCTGCAGGATGAGCTGCTGCAGCTCCAGAAGCAGATCCGGAAGACCATCCTGTTCGTCAGCCACGACCTCGAGGAGGCGCTGAAGATCGGCAGCCGCATCACCATCATGGAGGGCGGGCGCATCGTGCAGTCGGGAAGCCCCGAGGACATCGTGCTGAGGCCCGCCAACGACTATGTGCGCGACTTCATCGCCAATGTGAACCCGCTCTCGGTGCTGACCGCCTGGAACGTCATGCGGGCCCTGCCCGAACTGGAGCGTGACGGCGATGGCTGGGTGTGGCTCGACAAGCGCCGGACCACGCGCTTCAGGCTCGACGCCGATGGCAAGGTCACCGCCGCCGAGCGCGACGGGCAGCCCGCCACATGGGTGTCCTGCGACCGGATCGACATGCCGATCGAGGAGGGCACGCGGCCCGTCTACTGGGCACGGCCCGGCACCTCGCTCAAGACGGTGATGCTGGCGATCCACAACACCGACGTCGCCCCCGTGGCGATCTTCGACGAGGGCGACCGCTTCATGGGTGCGATCGGCGTCAGGAACGTGCTGCAGGCGGTGCTGAAGCGCCCGGAGTGAGCGGGTCCCAGGCGGTGCCCGCGCCGAGCGGCCCCAGCCCCAAATGCCGCGCGATGGTCTGGCCGATGTCGGCGAAGCTCTGCCTGAGGCCGAAGCTCCCGGGCTGAAGCCCCCGCATGTAGCTCATCACCGGCACCTGCTCGCGCGTGTGGTCCGTGCCGCGCCAGGTGGGATCATTGCCATGGTCGGCGGTGAGCACCAGGAGATCGCCCGCCCTCAACCTGGCGAACAGCCGCGGCAATTCGGCATCGAAGGCCTCGAGCGCCCGGCCATAGCCGATGGGGTCGCGCCGGTGCCCGAACTCCGTATCGAAATCGACGAAATTGGTCATCAGCAACCCGCCGTCGGCGAGGCCGTCCATGTTGGCCAGCGTCGTCTCGAAGAAGGCCGTGTTGCCGGCCACCTTGATCTCGCGGCCCGTGCCGGCATGGGCGTAGATGTCGCCGATCTTGCCAACCGCCACCACCTCCCGCCCGGCCTGGCTCGCCGCCGCGAGCAGTGTGGTGGCGGGTGGTGTCACGGAGAAGTCCTTGCGGTGCCCGGTGCGGGTGAACTCGCCGCGCCGCTCGCCGATGAAGGGCCTGGCGATGATGCGGCCGATGTTCATGGCATAGGTGAGCTCGCGCGCCACGCGGCAAACCTCGTAAAGCCTCTCGAGCCCGAAATGCTCCTCATGCGCGGCGATCTGCATGACGCTGTCAGCACTCGTGTAGGCGATGGGCTTTCCGCTGCGGATGTGCTCCTCGCCGTAATCCTCGATCACCTCGGTGCCGGAGGCGTGGCACATGGCGAGCAGGCCCGGCAGGCGCGCGCGCGCGATGATCGCCGCGACGAGGTCCGGCGGGAAGGCCGGCACGGTGTGGGGAAAATATCCCCAGTCGAAGGCCAGCGGCACGCCGGCCATTTCCCAATGCCCGGTGATCGTGTCCTTGCCGCGCGACACTTCGCGCGCAACGCCATATTGCCCGATCAGCGGCTCGGCCGCGAGCGGATTGCGGCCGGTCGAGATCTCCGCGGCCTTGCCGAGGCCCAGTGCCGCCATGTGCGGTACGCGCAGCGTCATGTGATCGCAGATGTGGCCGAGGGTGTTGGCACCTTCATCGCCGAAGCTTGCGGCATCAGGCGCACCGCCGATGCCGAGCGAATCGAGGACCAGGAGAAAGGCACGCGGCATTCCGCCTCCACGAAATCAGGCGATGCGCGCCAGAACACTGGCCGAAGCGCCCGGGGTGTCGCCCACAGCATATGCGCTTTTCACGATGGCCGCAGCCCTTTCGAACGATGCCTCATCGGCGGCATGGACGAGGCAGAGGGGTGTTGAGCCATCGACCCTTGCGCCCTTGCCCAGAAGCTCCGACAGGCCGACGCGGTGGTCGATCCGGTCGGTGGCGACGCGCCGCCCGCCGCCCAGCTCGATCACCGCCAGGCCCAGCTCGCGCGTGCGGATCGCCGAGACGACGCCGCCGCGCGCGGCATGAACCGGCCGGATGATGGGGGCGGCCGCGAGATGCGCCGCATGGCGGGAGAGGAAGTCAGGAGGACCGCCCAGGGCGCGCACCATCCTGTCGAAATGCGCCGCGGCCGTGCCGGAGGTGAGCGTGGCACTGAGCCTTGCGCGCGCGGCGGAGGGGTCGCGGTCTATCCCCGCGCCCACCAGAAGTTCCGCGCCAAGTGCCAGCGTGATGTCCATGACGCGCGGCTCCGCCCGCCGGCCCAGCAGGAATTCGCAGGCATGGGCCACTTCCAGCGCATTGCCTGCGCAGGGGGCAAGCGGCTCGTCCATGTCGGTGATGAGCGCCGTGGTCCGGAGCCCCGCGCCATTCGCCACGGCGACGAGGCTTTCGGCCAGGCCGCGCGCGTCCTCGATCGTCGCCATGAAAGCGCCGGAACCGGTCTTCACGTCGAGCACCAGATGATCGAGGCCGGCCGCCAGCTTCTTGGACAGGATCGAGGCGGTGATGAGCGGGATCGACTCGACCGTCGCCGTCACGTCGCGGATGCCGTAGAGGCGCTTGTCGGCAGGGGCGAGATCGGCGGTCTGGCCGATGATGGCGCAGCCCGCCTCGCGCGTGGCGCGCCGGAACAGCGCAAGGTCCGGCTGGGTGACATAGCCCGGAATCGAATCGAGCTTGTCCAGCGTGCCGCCGGTATGGCCGAGGCCACGCCCCGAGATCATCGGAACATAGAGCCCGCAGGCCGCCAGCATGGGCGCCAGCATGAGCGAGAGATTGTCGCCGATGCCGCCGGAGGAATGCTTGTCCACCACTGGACCCGGCAGGTCCCACGTCAGCACGGTGCCGGAATCGCGCATGGCGAGCGTCAGGCCCACCGCCTCCTCCCGGCTCATGCCCTTGAAGAACACCGCCATGGCGAAGGCCGCGACCTGGCCTTCGGACACGCTGCCCGAGGTGAGCCCGGCGATGAAGTCCTTCACCTCCTCGCGCGAGAGGGCCGCACCGTCGCGCTTCCTGCGGATCACCTCCTGCGGAAGCATGTCAGCCGTCCCTCAGGAAACGGGTGATGAGCGCCTTCATGTTCGAAGCCGCCTTCTGCCCCTCGCGCTTTGTCTCCTCATGGCTGGGCGAAGCGCCCTCGATCCCCGCCGCGAGATTGGTGATGACGGACAGCCCCGCGACCTTGAGGCCGAAGCGCCGGGCGAGAATCGTCTCGGGTGCTGTCGACATGCCGACCGCCGAGCCGCCGATCATCTGGAACATGCGGATTTCCGCGGGCGTCTCGAAGGAGGGACCGGAATACCAGCAGTAGACGCCCTCATGGAGCGTGATCCCCTCCGCCTCCGCCGCGGCGTGAAAGCGCTTCCGCAGGGCGGGATCATAGGCATCCGTCATGGGCACGAAGTTCTCGTCCCCATGCTGGCCGACGAGCGGGTTCATGCCGGAGTAGTTGATGTGGTCGGCGATCAGCATGATGGCGCCATGGCGCATCGTGGGCTTGAGGCTGCCCGCGGCATTGGTGAGGATCAGCGTCTCCACACCTGCGTCCTTCAGGCTCTCGATCGCCGGGCGCATGACGGCGGCATTTCCGGACTCGTAAGGATGGGCACGTCCCGCAAGCACCGCGACCTCCTGCCCGCCCAGATGCCCCACGAAGAGCTTTCCGGCATGGCCCGAGATCTTCGGGAGCGGGAAGCCCGGAAGCTCCGCATACGGAATGATCAGCGGGTCCGCCACGGCCTCCGCCAGCGCGCCGAGGCTGGAGCCGAGGATGATGGCGGTCTTCGGTGCGCGTGCGCCGAGCCGTGCCGCAAGCGCGTTCATGCGAGATTCTCCGGGCCGAAGGAGAAGGGCAGCAGTTCCTCGAGCGTGAAGCTCTGGATGAGATCGCCCGCCTCGGTGCAGCAGTGGATCTTCACCTCGGGCCCCGCGAATTCCCTGATCTTCTGCCGGCAGCCGCCGCAGGGCGTGCAAAGTGCCGTGCCGTTGCCCATCACCGCGATTTCCGTGATGCGGCGTCCGCCCGCCATGATGAGGGCCGAGATGGCCGAGGGCTCCGCGCACCAGCCCTGCGGATAGGAGGCGTTCTCGATGTTGCAGCCTGCGTGGATGCGGCCGTACTCGTCGCGCATCGCAGCGCCCACGAGGAAGTTCGAATAGGGCGCATGCGCCCGGAGGCGGGCGGCCTTCGCCGCGGCGATGAGATCCTGCATCTCAGCGGTCCTTCGTGTAGGGGATGCCGGAGGCCTTGGGCGGCACCGACTTGCCGATGAAGCCCGCGAGCAGCACGACGGTCAGCACATAGGGCAGCATGTTGATGAACTGCACCGGGATCTGCACCCCGCCCACGGAGGCCCCTTGCGTGAAGTTGCCGACCGCCTGCAGGAAGCCGAAGAGCAGGCAGGCGCCCAGGGCCGGATAGGCGCGCCAGTTGGCGAAGATCAGCGCCGCCAACGCCATGAAGCCACCGCCCGCCGTCATGTCACGCACGAAGGACGAGGAGAGCGACGTCGAGATATAGGCGCCCGAGAGCCCGCACAGCACGCCGGCGATGATGACGGCGCGGTAGCGAAGTGCTGCGACCGAGATGCCCGCCGTGTCCACGGCATGCGGGTTCTCGCCCACCGCACGGAGCCTCAGGCCGAAGCGGGTGCGCGCCAGGGCCCAGGCGGTGAGCGGCACCAGCGCGATGGCCGCATAGGCGAGAATCGAATGCGAAAGGAAAACGCGCTCCAGCGGGCCGATGATGGGAATGTCATCGAGGCTCGGGAACTCGAAGGGCATGAAGCGGCCCTCGGGCGGCAGGGCCGGCGTGCGGCCGCCCTCGCGGAACCATTCATTGCCCAGCACCACGGCAAGCCCCGCTGCCAGCATGTTGATGGCCACGCCCGAGACCACCTGGTTGCCACGCTGGTTGATGGAGGCATAGCCATGGACCAGCGCGAAGGAGACGGAGGCGGCGATGGCGAGGATGAGCCCGATCCAGGCCGAGCCATAGACGGCGGAGGCGGAAGCCGCGACGAAGGCGGCGATCAGCATCTTGCCCTCGAGCCCGATGTCGACGATGCCGGCGCGCTCCGACCACAGGCCTGCGAGGCAGGCGAGGATCAGCGGCACGCTCATGCGGATGGTCGAGGCGAGGAGTTCGACGTAGAGGTCCATCTATTTCTCCTCCGCCCGGAAGAAGAGGGCCGCGACCCAGGGCCGGAAGGCATATTCCAGCGCCCCCATGAACAGGATGACGAGACCCTGGATGACCACCACCATGTCGCGGTTGATCTCCGGCTTGGCGAAGGAAAGCTCGGAGCCGCCCTGATAGAGAAGGCCGAAGAGCAGTGCCGCGAGCACGATGCCGACGGGATGCGAGCGGCCCATGAGCGCCACCGCGATGCCGACGAAGCCGGCACCGCCGACGAAGCCGAGGACGAGGCGGTGCTGGACGCCGAGGATCTCGTTCACCGCCATCAGCCCTGCGAGCGCGCCGGAGATCGCCATGGCGATGACGATGATGCGGTCCGGCCGGATGCCGGCATAGACGGCGGCCGAGGGGTTGGCGCCCAGCGCGCGGATTTCATAGCCGAGCTTCGTCCGCCACAGCAGGTACCACACAGCGAAGGCGGCGGCGATGGCGAGGAAGACCGAGAAGTTCAGGGGCGAGGAGGCGATCCTGACGCCGAAGAACTCGCGCGCTACCTCGCGGAAGCTCATGATGTAGGCGCCCGTGATCTCGCGGCTCTCGACCGCCATCTTGCCGACCGGGCGGAACCAGTAGTTGATGAGGTAGCCGACAAGGCTCGCCGCGATGAAGTTGAACATGATCGTGGTGATCACGATGTGGCTGCCGCGCTTGGCCTGCAGCACGCCGGGGATCCAGGCCCAGAAGGCGCCGACCGCCATGGAGGCGAGGATGGCGAGCGGGATGACGATGGGCCAGGGCAGGAACTCGAGGCCGAGGCCCACGGCGGCGGCACCCACGCCCGCCATGTAGGCCTGCCCCTCGCCGCCGATGTTGAAGAGACCGGCATGGAAGGCCACCGCGACCGCGAGCCCCGTGAACACGAAGTTGGTGGCGTAGTAGAGGAGATAGCCCCAGCCCTTGAGCGAGCCCACCGCCCCCTGGAGCATGATCCACATCGCCTCGAGCGGGTTCTCGCCGATGATGAGGACGACGAGGCCCGAGACGATGAGGGCCACGGCGAGGTTGATCAGCGGGATCAGGCCGACGTCGACCCAGTGCGGAAGCTCGCCGCGCGCCTGCATCATCTAGGCGGCATCCTTCGCGACACCGGCCATGAGCAGGCCAAGCTCCCGCTCGTCCGCACCCGGGCCGCGCTCGCCCATGATGCGGCCGGCGAACATGACGAGGATGCGGTCCGACATCGAGCGGATCTCGTCGAGCTCGACAGAGACGAGCAGCACCGCCTTGCCCTCGTCGCGCAGCTGGATGATGCGCTTGTGGATGTATTCGATGGCGCCGATGTCGACACCCCTGGTCGGCTGGCCGACGATCAGCAGGTCCGGGTTCGACTTGATCTCGCGGGCGATGATGAGCTTCTGCTGATTGCCGCCGGAGAATTTCGAGGATTTGAGGAAGGGATCCGGCGGGCGCACGTCGAACTCCTCCATCTCGGCCCTGGCCCGCGCCACGACCTTGTCGCGGTCGAGGCGGAAGCCCTTGCCCAGGGCCTCCTCATGATGCCAGCCGAGGATCACGTTCTCGCTTGCGTCGAAGGAGCCGATGAGGCCGCGGTGCTGGCGGTCCTCCGGCACATGGGCGAGGCCCTCGGCGCGCACATGGCGCGGATCGCCGAGGATGCCGATGTCCTTGCCCTCGAAGATCACCTGGCCGGAGGTGGGCCGCGTGATGCCTGAGATCACGTCGAGCAGTTCCGACTGGCCGTTGCCGGACACGCCGGCGATGCCGACGATCTCGCCCTTCCTGACGCTGAAGGAGACATTGTCGACGCGGGCCACACCCTTCCTGTCCTTCCAGGTGAGGTTCCTGACGTCGAGCACCGTTTCGCCCGGCTGCGAGGGGCCCTTCTCGACGCGCAGCAGCACGTGGCGGCCGACCATCAGTTCGGCCAGTTCCTCGACATTCGTCTGCTTCGTCTCGCGCGTCGCCACCACCTCGCCGCGGCGCATGACGGAAACGCGGTCGGTGATCGCCATGATCTCGCGCAGCTTGTGGGTGATGAGGATGACGGTCTTGCCCTGCTCCCGCAGCGTGCCAAGGATGCGGAAGAGATGGTCCGCCTCGTCGGGCGTGAGGACACCCGTCGGCTCGTCGAGGATCAGCGTCTCTGCCCCCTTGAACAGCGCCTTCAGGATCTCGACGCGCTGCTGGAGGCCCACGGGAAGCTCGCCCACGATGGCGTCGGGGTCGACGTCGAGCTCGTAATCGGCGGCAAGCCTGGTGAGTTCGGCGCGCGCCTTGTCCAGCGCCGGGCCGATGAGGGCGCCGCCCTCGGCACCGAGCACCACGTTCTCCAGCACGGTGAAGGGTTCGACCAGCATGAAGTGCTGGTGCACCATGCCGATGCCGAGCGCTATGGCATCGGAGGAGGACTTGATGCGGACCGGCTGGCCCTTGACCCGGATCTCGCCCTTGTCGGCGTGGTAGAAGCCGAAGAGGATCGACATCAGCGTCGACTTGCCAGCACCGTTCTCACCGATGATGCCGTGGATCGAGCCTTGCGCGATCTCAAGCGTCACGTCCTTGTTGGCGTGGACGGAGCCGAAGCGCTTGTCGATGCCGATGAGCTCGATCGCGGGAGTCATGCCGTCCCCGTCGCCATGCATGAAGGAGGCCGCCTCCCCGGATGGCCGGGGAGGCGGAACGAGTCCGGACTTACTGCACCGGGCAGATGTTGTCGGTGGTGTAGTCGTGCACCTTGATGGTGCCGGCGATGATGTCGGCCTTGGCCTTTTCGGCGGCGGCCTGCATCTCCGCCGTGACGAGCGGCTTGTTGTTGTCGTCCATGGCATAGCCCACGCCATCCTCGGCGAGGCCCAGGACCTGCTTGCCGGGCTTGAAGCCGTCATTGCCGTTCTTCATCACGTTGAAGACCGCCACGTCGACGCGCTTCAGCATGGAGGTCAGCACCTTGCCGGGGTGGAGGTAGTTCTGGTTGGCGTCCACGCCGATCGACAGCGCGCCGCCGTCGGCGGCGGCCTGCAGGACGCCGAGGCCCGTGGCGCCCGCCGCGGCATAGATCACGTCCGCACCCTGGGCCATCTGGCCCTTGGTGATTTCGCCGCCCTTGACGGGATCGTTCCAGGCCGCACCGGTGTCGCCCGTCATGTTCTGGATGATCTTGGCGTCGGGCTTCGCGGCCTTGACGCCCTGGGCATAGCCGCAGGCGAACTTGCGGATCAGCGGAATGTCCATGCCGCCGACGAAGCCGACGGTTCCCGACTTCGAGGCCATGCCGGCCATGAGGCCGACGAGATAGGAACCCTCATGCTCCTTGAACACGATGGACTGGACATTGGGCAGGTCCACCACCATGTCGACGATGGCGAACTTCAGTTCCGGATATTCCTTCGCCACCTTCTCCACCGCGGCGGCCTGGGCGAAGCCGGCGGCGATGATCGGCGAGAAGCCCTGGTCGGCGAAGTTGCGGATCGCCTGCTCGCGCTGGGCCTCGTTGGCGATCTCGAACTCGCCATAGGCCACACCAGTCTCGGCCTTGAACCTCTCCGCGCCGTTGAACATGCTTTCGTTGAAGGACTTGTCGAACTTGCCGCCGATGTCGAACACGATGGCGGGCTTGTTCTCGGCCGCCATGGCCGTGGTCACCGAAACCGCGAGTGCCGCTACGGCACCGATGAGTGAGCGTCTGAGCATTCCTGTCTCCCTGTTTTGCGACTTGCTCGAACCTAACCACAACCCGGCATAGGCTGCGATACCATTTGTTGCACGGATCAAAACACCCCCGCCGCCGTCAGGTCAAGCGCTCCAGCTTGAAATGGGGGAACAGCTTTCACATATATCGGTTGTAGCTGTGGATGCCGCTGATCGGGTTCCAGCTTCACTGCTGCTTCACGAGGGCAATCATGTCGCGTTTGTCAGTTTTCTCATCTCCCCTCCTGCTCGGCTTCGACGAGCTGGAACGGATGCTCGACAGGGCTTCCAAGACCTCAGGGGACGGCTATCCACCCTACAACATCGAACGGCTGCCCCGCGCCGAGGGCGAGGCCGAGCGGCTCCGCATCACGCTGGCGGTCGCAGGCTTCGGCCGCGACGAGCTCGATGTGACGGTCGAGGAGAACCAGCTGGTGATCCGCGGCCGCCAGAAGGAAGAGGACGGAAAGGCCTACCTGCACCGCGGCATCGCGGCCCGCCAGTTCGCGCGGACCTTCGTGCTGGCGGACGGCATGGAGGTGACCGGAGCCCGGCTGGAGAACGGCCTGCTGGAGCTTCATCTCGAACGGCCCGAACCCCGGCGGGTGGTCCGCCGCATCCAGATTGGAGGGTGATCCCATGAACATCAACGACAGCAAGAAGACCGTCGAGCTCACGGCTCAGGACCTCGCCCTGCTGGGCGAGGGCGCGCTGGGCTACATCAAGGAAATCGAGGTGCAGGAGGCCAAGCGGCTGCTGGGCGACCAGGCGAATGTCGCCCCCAATTCCAAGCTGTTCTGCCTGTACAATGCCGACGGCACCCCGGTTTCGATCTCGGGCTCCAAGGAAGCGGCCCTGGGCAGCGCCTTCGAGCACGAGCTGATGGCGATGAGCCTGCACTGAGAACAGATTCTCTGTTCTTGACTTTTTTCCTAAAATCTGCCAGATGTCAGTCAGCGTGCCTGCTGCTGATTGACATCGTGAGACAATACCCCTTCCCCGACCCTGACGACGGCCGGTGCCTTGGCTTGCGGCCGCAAGCTGGGCCCCGGCTTTCGCCGGGGTGATGGAAGGGGGCTTTAAGCCGCCGAGGCGCTGGGCTTGGGGTTGGCGGCAGGCTCGGTGAGGATGGCGTAGAGGCCTTCCGCGTCATCGGTGCCGCGAAGCTTGGCGACCACGGCGGGATCCCTGAGCAGCCGCGAAATCTTGGCCAGCGCCTTCAGGTGATCGGCACCGGCGTGTTCCGGTGCGAGGAGCACGAAGACGAGGTCCACCGGCTGGCCATCGACCGATTCGAAATCCACCGGCTGGGCGAGCCTGGCGAACAGGCCATAGACGCGCGCGATCGACGGCACCTTGCCGTGCGGGATGGCGATTCCCTGGCCGATGCCGGTCGACCCCAGCTTCTCGCGCTTCAGCAGGGTCTCGAAGATCACCCGGTGGTCGATCGCCACCTGGCCCGCCAGTGCATGCGAGAGCTCCTGCAGCAGCTGCTTCTTGTTCGGCGCCTTGAGGCTGGCCAGAACGGACTGCTTGTCGATCAGCGTGTCGAGGGTCATTCGGGTCATGTCCCGTGAGAGAAGGTCATCGGGCCTGCGGCGAGGGATCGACCCAGCCGATGTTGCCGTCGGCCCGCCTGTAGACCAGATTGAGTCCGCCATGCCCCCCGTTGCGGAAGAACAGGAACGGCCTGGTCGAAATGTCGAGCTGCATGACGGCCTCGCCGACGGAGAGTTCCGGCAGCTGCACCCCGGTTTCCGCCACGATGACGGGATGGACCTCGGCAGCCTCCTCGCTGGCATCGGTTGCGGCGGAGATGACATAGCTCTGGGCGGCGACCTGGCGCACCGGCTCCCGGCGGCTGCGGTGGTGGTCCCTCATGCGCTGCTTGTAGCGGCGGAGCTGCTTCTCGAGGTGGCTTGCCGCCTGGTCGAAGCTGGGGTGGGCCTCGGCGGCCGAACCCTCCGCCTGCAGCACCAGGCCGGTTGCGAGGTGCAGGGCGCAGTCGGTGTGAAAGCCCACGCGCTGCTTCTCCACCGTCACATGGGCATGGACGCTGCCCTCGAAGAACTTCTGCTGGATCTGCTGGAGGCGGTTTTCGATGTGCTCACGCAAGGCGTCGCCGACATCGAGATTCTTACCGGTGACTTTGATCTGCATGGTCGTCGCAAATATCCCTGCTTCGCCCTAGCCACTACACATGGGCGCGTTTGCCTGACACGTCAACTGGCCAGTCGATCCTGCCGAAGCGCACCCCTCCTGCCGCGCAACTTTGCGCCGTCTTGATCGGCTTCTCGCGAGGGGCCCCGGCGATGCGGGCGGACCCTAGTCGAGGGGACCCCCCCAGTCAACGCCCTTGGCGAATGCTGACCCGGCGCTCCCGCCGGCGCTGGACGGAGGAGGGAATCCCCAGTTCCTCTCGATACTTGGCGACCGTGCGGCGGGCGATGTCGATATGCAGCTCGCGCAGCCTCTGGACCAGCGTGTCGTCGGAGAGGACATCCTCGCCCTCCTGCCCGATCAGCTCCTTGATGCGGTGGCGCACGGCCTCCGCCGAATGCGCATCGCCGTCGGAATTGGCCGAGGCGATGGCGGTGGTGAAGAAGTATTTCAACTCGAAGATGCCGCGGGGCGTTGCCATGTACTTGTTGGAGGTGACGCGGCTCACCGTCGACTCATGCATCTCGATCGCCTCAGCGACGGTCCGGAGGTTCAGCGGCCGGAGGTGCTGCACGCCGAGCACCAGGAAGGCGTCCTGCTGGCGGACGATCTCGCGCGCCACCTTCAGGATGGTCTTGGCGCGCTGGTCGAGGCTCTTCACCAGCCAGGTGGCGTTGGCCTGGCACTCCGACAGGTAGAGCCGGTCCTCGCTGCGCGCCGCGGCGGCGGAGACATGGGCGAGGTACTGGTTGTTGATGAGAACGCGCGGCAGCGTCTCGGTGTTGAGCTCGACGATCCAGGCGCCTTCGGGCGAGGCCCGGACGATCACGTCGGGAATGACCGGCTGCACCGGT
>JADCDC010000281.1 GCA_020252385.1 Aestuariivirga sp. | reverse complement strand
GTGTCGAGGCGAGTTCCCGGAACAGATAGAAGGACAGGTTGCGGAACACGAGGTCAAGATCGCGCTCGGTCTTCGCCGCGCGGATGAGCTTGAGGTAGCTCTTCTCCGGGCTGGGCTTTGCGGCAAGGAACATCGTGACGCCGTGCTGTGCCGCAGCGGGAAGCGGCAGGGCGGAAAGCCGGTCGGCGATCTCCTTCTCCGCCATCCGCCCGAGGCCCTTCACCTGCGGGTTGGCGGTATAGGTCGATTCCTGCTCGATCACGGCCATCACGCTGCAGACGTTGCGGCGCGTGGGGCTGATGCCGTTGCGGGTCAGCGCCTGGTGGACGGCTGACCCCCAGCCGCCGCCGTCCTTGCCCTGGCGCACGACGCGCTTTCCCAGCGCCACGGCGTCGGCCCGTGTCATCACCCCCTCGCCATGCGCCAGGGCGGCGGGCAGGCCCAGCAGGGCCGCCATGGACAGGATCGAAAGGCGCAATAGCAGCTGTTTCATCGCAAACGAGGTCAATGCATAGCGGGCCCCGGTGTTTCGACTGTGCCGCCATTGCGGCAATTTCGGGCAGCACTTCCTTGACAAACCGGGCGCTGCATGCGTTCTGGCGCCCGAATTCGCTTTTCTCGTGAGGATGCCAATGCACGCCTACCGCAGCCACACCTGTGGCCAGCTCCGCCCTGACCATGCCGGACAGGAGATCCGCATTTCCGGCTGGGTGCACCGGGTGCGCGACCATGGCGGCGTGCTGTTCATCGATCTGCGCGACCATTACGGCATGACGCAGGTTGTGGCCGACCCCGATTCGCCCGCCTTCAAGACGGCGGAGAAGGTGCGCTCGGAATGGGTGATCCGGGTCGATGGCAAGGTGCGCCCGCGCCCCGCCGGCACCGAGAACCACGACCTGCCGACCGGCCTTATCGAAGTCTTCGCCACCGGGATCGAGGTGCTCTCCCAGGCGGCCGAACTGCCGCTCCCCGTCTTCGGCGACACGGAGTATCCGGAGGATATCCGGCTCCGCTACCGCTTCCTCGATCTTCGCCGTGAGCGCATCCACAAGAACATCATGAAGCGCGGCCAGATCATCAACTCGCTCCGCCGCCGCATGACGGAGCAGGGCTTCTTCGAGTTCCAGACGCCGATCCTCACTGCGTCCAGCCCCGAGGGGGCGCGCGACTTCCTGGTGCCGTCCCGCATCCATCCCGGCAAGTTCTATGCGCTGCCGCAGGCGCCGCAGCAGTTCAAGCAGCTGATCATGATGTCGGGCTTCGACCGCTACTTCCAGATCGCCGCCTGCTTCCGCGACGAGGACGCGCGTGCCGACCGCTCTCCGGGCGAGTTCTACCAGCTCGACATCGAGATGAGCTTTGTCACCCAGGAAGACGTGTTCAACGCGGTTGAGCCCGTGCTGCGCGGCGTGTTCGAGGAGTTCGGCGGCGGCCTGCCCGTCACACAGAAGTTCCCCCACATCGCCTATCGCGATTCGATCCGCTGGTATGGCTCGGACAAGCCGGACCTGCGCAACCCGATCAAGATGCAGGCGGTGACGGAGCATTTCGCGGGCTCGGGCTTCAAGGTCTTCGCCGGCATGATCGCAAGCGACCCCAAGGTCGAGGTCTGGGCCATCCCGGCGCCCAAGGGCGGCTCCCGCGCCTTCTGCGACCGCATGAACTCCTATGCGCAACAGCAGGGCCAGCCGGGCCTCGGCTATGTCTTCTGGCGCGAGGGCGAGGAGGGCGGTGCAGGCCCCATCGCCAAGAACATTGGCCCCGAGCGCACGGAGGCGATCCGCGCGCATCTGGGCCTTGGCGTGGGCGATGCCTGCTTCTTCGTCGCGGGCCGTCCTGAGAAGTTCTACAAGTTCGCGGGCGATGCCCGGAACAAGGTCGGCGAGGAGCTGAACCTCACGGCGAAGGACCGCTTCGAGTTCTGTTGGATCGTCGATTTCCCGATGTATGAGTGGAACGAGGAGGAGAAGAAGGTCGACTTCTCCCACAACCCCTTCTCCATGCCGCAAGGGGGGCTGGAGGCGCTGGAGACGAAGGACCCGCTCGACATCCTCGCCTATCAGTACGACATCGTCTGCAACGGCGTGGAGCTCTCCTCCGGCGCCATCCGCAACCATCGCCCCGAGGTGATGAAGAAGGCCTTCGAGATCGCGGGCTACCCCGAGAGCGTGCTGCTGGAGAAGTTCGGAGGCATGTACCGCGCCTTCCAGTATGGCGCGCCTCCCCACGGCGGCATCGCGCCGGGCGTGGACCGCATCGTGATGCTCCTCTGCAACGAGCCCAACATCCGCGAGGTGGTGCTGTTCCCGATGAACCAGCAGGCTGAAGACCTGCTGATGGGTGCGCCCTCGGAGGTGACGGCGAAGCAGCTTCGCGAACTCCACATCCGGCTGACCCTGCAGGAGGCGTGAAAAGCCTACGAGCGTGCACGCCCCACCATCTCGTCATGCCACGGCTTGACCGTGGCATCCTCTGGGGCGGTCACGAAGAGGATTGCCCGCTCGGTGGCGGGCAATGACGAAAGGGTGTGGCAGGTGGCCACATCGCCCGGAGGCGCTTTTCCTCAGTCGTTCGCCGTCACGCTGAGGCCCATCCGGCTGATCGCGTCGCCCGGCTTGTTGGGGTCCATGGTCGCGAAGTCCGAGACCTTCAGCGCGGTGGCGGGCTTGGCGGTGAGGGTCAGCGACTTGGGGGCGGTGAAGAAGGCGGTGATCGCTTCCGTCGCCTGCTTGGTGAAGGCCTCATTCTGGAACTGAACGAGCGCGAGCTGCACCATCGGCCCGATTGAGGCGCGGAAGGTCTTCTCGTCCATGCCCTGCATGGCGGCCGCCATCGGCAGCACCTTGTTGACGATCGACTGGTCCTCGAAGCGGAAGCTGGCGCCGTTCAGCAGGATGTTCTGCATCTGCGGCATCAGGGCGTCGTAGTCGGGTTCCTTGCCCTCGCTGTGCGCCTTCATGATGGCGGCATAGACGGCGAGCGGGATGTCTGCGAGCTCCGCATCCATGCTGAGGCTGGCGATATCGCGGCCGGCGAGACCCAGCTTGAAGCTGTAGCCCACCTTGTCATTCGCCACAGTCATGTTGCCGAGGCTGGTGACGTCGAAGTTCAGGCTGGTGTAGCCCAGCTGCTTCAGCATGCCGCCCTCGTCCAGAAGCGTCACGATCGGCTCCGGGATGGCGATGTTGCTGATCTTCAGGTTGAAGGTGCCGGCCCCCGTGTTGGGATCGCCCTCCCAAGTCGATTCAGCGCCGTCGACCGTCACGGCCTGGCCGCTGGCGCTGAAGGTGATCTTGCCGCTGTTCATCTTGCGCGCGAAGGAGGAGGTGGCGAGCAGTTGCTCCACGGGCGTCGGGTTCTCGCCCAGCGCGCGGATGTACCAGCCTTCCGCTCCGGCCTGCGGGATCGAGGCGGTGAAGGTGCCGTCCTTGCCGGTGATGTCGACGCTGATGTTGTTGAAGCCCGCCTTTGCCACCTCGTAGAGCGACGGGCTCTGCTCGGTGATGCCGGAGAAGGTGACCTCGCCCAGCTTCACGGTGATGGCGGGCGTGTCGCCGGCGGCGGGCTGGGCCAGCGTCAGGTTGGTGATGGTGGCATTGCCGCTGCCATCCGCGGTCAGGGCCTCAAAGGCCGGCTTGATGGTCGTCTGCCGTTCGAGATTGTCCAGGAAGGCCTTCACGGCGGGCGGCGGATCCTGGGCCAGGGCCGGAAGGACGGTGGCGGCCGACAGGGCGGCGGCGAAGAGCAAGGTCGTGACGGGTCGCATGGGAGCTCCTGGCGGAATGGACGGAATGGCTTTGCCCGAGCATAGGTGAACGCCTTGTGAACGCAAAGCCATTTGCCATTGCCTCGGCGCGGGATTCTTGCTGAAAGCGGCTATTCGGGGACCAAATCGGGACGGGAGTGGGAATGCGCAGGATCTTTTTGCTCGTGATGCTGGCGATGATGCCGGTGCTGGCCATGCCGGAGGCGGCCTCCGCCGCCACGCAGAAGCCAACGGAGCAGCAGCAGGAGCAGATCAAGAAGAAGAAGGCGGCCGAGGCGAAGAAAGCGCGCGAGAAGAAGGCCGCCGACGCCAGGAAGGCACGCGACAAGAAGGCGGCCGAGGCGAAGAAGGCCCGCGAGAAGAAGGCTGCCGAGGCGAAGCGCGCGCAAGACCGGAAGGACCGCGCGAGGAAGCTCGAAGCATCGTCTGCCTCCGCGCAGCGCAGCTGCGGTCGCTTCCTCGACTGTGTCTTCGGCAAGCCGCGCCGCGGCGTACAGGTGGTCTCGACGCGGAAGTCGGTGCCTGACCAGCCGACCGCCGAGAACATCTCGTGGGCCGCGGCCTCCAACTATGCGCCGGGCTCGATCGTGGTGAAGACGCCGGAGCGCGCGCTCTATCTGGTGACGGGCCCCGGCGAGGCGCGCCGCTACAAGGTTGGCGTTGGCAAGGAGGGCTTCCAGTGGTCCGGGACCTCCTCGATCGTCAACAAGGCCGAATGGCCCACCTGGCGCCCGCCGCAGGCCATGATCGAGCGTGAGGCAGCGAAGGGTCACTATCTTCCCGACGAGATGGAAGGGGG
>JADCDC010000280.1 GCA_020252385.1 Aestuariivirga sp. | reverse complement strand
TCAACTCGCTCGCCAGCCAGCTGCGCGGGCCCAGCGCCTCGCCGAGATCCATCACATCGCCACGGTTGGCGCCAAGCCGCATGAGCAGTTGTTTCATGGCGTGCTGCGGATGGGTTGGTCCGACGGCGGTCCAGCTCAGCTCGTCCATGCCGCTGTCGAGGCCGGGCAGCACCACGGCGCCGTTGGGAAGGCCGGCAATGGCCTTCAGGAGCGTGCAGGTGGCGGGGATCGAGCCCGTGGAGCCCGCGGCGATGAAGGGCCGTTCGGTGCGGGTGAATTCGAGCCGCCTTGCCTCCCGCCGCAGGATGGCGGAGCGGCGGGCCTGGGGGCCGATCGCATTCTCGGCCATCAGCCGCTGCGGGTATTTCTCCCGCGCGATGCCCAAGAATTCGAGAATGGCCTCGCGGTGGTGCGCGGCCTCGAGGCCATAAAGCTCGGGAAGCTTCGCGAGGTCGATGTCCTCGGTCTCGATCGCATCGAGGAATTCGGCGAGCGAGGCGGCGAGGCCGCCTGCCTGATGGGGGGCCGCGGCGATCTCCCGGGCGAGCCGTGTGGCGGGATGCGCCTTGGCCCACGCGTCGATCAGATCCATGAGCAGCAGAAGCTGGCCAGGTGCGGACACCGGCGTGCCGAGGTCCGCGCCGCTGTCGTCCGGCGCCAGCAGGTCCTCGTCGATGTCGCCGATCGGCCGGATGCGGGGCAGGAGAACGCCGGAGGACCCCTTGAGGCGGAAGAAAATCTCCTCGAGCTCGCGCACGGCGCGGCGGGTGGGGAGCAGGATCGTCCACTTCGCGAGATCGAGGGAACCGGGAGGCTGCGCCTCAGCCAGCGGAAAGCCCTTGAGCACGGCGCGCGCGAGAACCTCGAGGAAGGGTTGGTCAGGCGCGATCGAGAAGAGCCGCAGGGGTTGGGCCATCGCTCATGCCCCAAGCGCCGCTTCGGCCTGCGCAATCGCCTCAGGCGTTCCCACATGCAGCCAGCGCCCGCGATGCACGAGGCCAAAGAGACGGCCTGCCGCGATGGCGCGGTCCCACAGCAGGTTCATCGAGAACTTGCCTTCGGGTGCGCCGGCGAAGAGGCGCGGTGCCACGAGATAGCCGCCGATATAGGCGAGCGGCGTTCCCCCCGCCGCGCCGCGGCGCGACAGCCGGCCATCTTCGCCCCGCACGAAGTCGCCCGTGCCGTCATAGCCGACGGTGCGTTCGAGCGGGGAGAGCAGCAGGAGGCAATCCATCCGCTGATCGTCCCATGCCGCGCGCAGTCGATCAAGCGCGGGCTCGCCCTCCTCGACCCAGAAACTGTCGCTGTTGATGACGAAGAACGGCGACTCGCTGAGGAGTGGCAAGGCCCTGGCGATGCCACCGCCGGTATCGAGGATCTCGCCGCGCTCGTCCGATATGACGATGCGGGGCGTGGACTGGCGCCTGGCCCATGCTTCGATCTGGTCAGGCAGGTAATGGACGTTCACCACCGCCGTTTCGACCTTCGCCGCCCGCAGCCGGTCGAGGCCGTGATCGATCAGCGCCTTGCCGGCCACCTCGATGAGGGGCTTGGGCCTCGTCAGCGTCAGCGGGCGCATGCGCTGGCCATAGCCTGCGGCAAGCACCATCGCGGTCTTTCCGATGCTCATCGCTGGCGCTCGCGCTGGGCCGCGGGCAGGTGGCGGTCGAACCACGCCCTGAGGCCCGCGAGCCTTGGATGGGCGAGGTTGCGCTCGAGATAGCGCGAGACGCGCGGCACGTGGCGCAGATAGCCATGCTTGCCATCCCGCTGCGAGAGCCTGGCGAAGATACCGAGGATCTTGGTGGCGCGCTGGGCGCCGAGAATGGCGTAGGCGAGTTCGAAGGACGGGCGGTCGAAGTGCGGGTCGTCCCGGCGCAGCCCGCAATAGTGTTCGAACAACGGGTCGGCTTCCGCCACATCGATGTCGACGCGCGCATCCTGCAGCAGCGAGGCGAGGTCATAGGCGGGATGACCCATGAGGCAATCCTGCGTGTCGATGATGCCGACGCGCTTGACGCCATCGCGCTCCGGCAGCCAGAGCAGGTTGGGCGAGTGATAGTCGCGCAGCACCCACACCGGCCGCTCGGCCCGCGTCAGGGGCAGCAGCTCCTGCCACAGGCACTCGAAGGCCGCGCGCGCCTCGGGCGTGATGCCGGTTCCCGTCACCAGGGGCCAGAACCAGGAGGGCAGAAGATCGACCTCGATCATCTGTGCGCCGATGTCATAGGCGGGCACGCGGTGGTGGCTCCCGCCGTCAAGCGGAACGTCCTTTGGCCAGTCCTGCCGGGCCATCCCGGCCAGCACGGCAACGGCGGCCTCCATCGGCTCCTGCATGTCCTCGCCCGCGAGCCGCATGCGGCCATAGACTTTGCGGCCGAGGTCCTCCATCACGGCGAAGCCCGCTGCAAGGTCATGCGACTCGATGCGCGGCGCGCTCAAGCCCCGCTCCGCCAAGACGTGATTGACCGCGACGACGGCGCGGATGTCTTCCGCAAGATGCGCGATGGCGCTGTAGGGCAGGCCATCCTTCACCGGCGGGCCATCGGGCCTTGCCGGCATGTCCATCAGCACCGCCTGGCCGGCTTGCGTGTGCAGCGTCTCGTAGCGGCGGAAGGAGGCATCGCCTTCGAGGAAGCGGCGCTCAGCCCCCTGCCAGCGCGTGCCGTTGAGGAATCCGCGGATCTGGTCGTTGCGGAGGAGTGCCTGCTGCCAGGCACCCGATGCGGTGATGGCCGCCTCGCGCGTCGTGCCGCTGCCGGAGAGCTCGATCAGCAGCCGGTCGGCAAGGGGAAGGCCGAGCAGCCGCTCCGGCCATTCGACGAGAAGCACATGGCCGTCGAGCAGTTCCTCGAGGCCCAGTTCCGTGAGCTCGCTGTCGGAGCCCAAGCGGTAGAGATCGGCGTGGGCCGCGGGCACGCGCGTTTCGTCATAGCTCTGGACGAGGGTGAAAGTCGGGCTCGGGATGTCGAAATCCGCCCCGCCCGCGAGCGCGCGGATGAAGGCGCGGGCAAAGGTGGACTTGCCGGAGCCGAGATCGCCCTTCAGCAGCAGCGCCATGCCGGGCCGCGCGAACAGCGCGAGTTCCGCGGCGAAACCCTCGAGTGCGGACTGGTCGAAGCGGCGGGTGAGGTGCATGGCGCTCAGGCGGTCTTCCGTGTCTCTTGCGCGGCCGGTGCACGCTGGGCGGTACCTGGCCCCTCCAGCGGGAAGGTGCAGAGGACGGTGGTGCCCTGGTTGATCTTGGAGAGGAGCGATACCTGCCCCTCATGCAATTCGACAAAGCTCTTGACGATGGCAAGACCAAGGCCGGGCCCGCGGTGGCCGCCGGGAATGGGCCGCGACTGGAAGCGGTCGAAGGCCTGCTTCTGGAATTCCGGCTCGATGCCGCGGCCGGAGTCGGATACCCAGAGCTGCAGCATGCCGCGGCTCCGCTTGGCGCCCATGCGGATGGTGGCGCCGGGCTCCGAGAAGCCGATGGCGTTGGAGAGAAGATTGGTCAGCACCTGTTCCACCCGCTTCGGATCTGCGACGAAGCTCGCGACATCGGCGCCGACCTCGATGTTGAGCGTCAGGTCGCGCGCGTCGATCGCGGATGCCAGCTTCTCGGCCACGGTCTCGAGCAGAGCGGTGACATCGACGTGCTCGAGTTTCAGCTCCATGGCGCCGGCATCGATGGCAGTGAGGTCGATGATGGCGTCGATGATGGTCTTGAGATCGGCGGAGGACTTGCGGATGTCGCGCACATAGTCCTGCTGCTTCGGCGTGAGCGGGCCCGCGAGGCCCAATTGCAGGCCTTCCGCGAAGCCGAGGATCGAGGTGAGCGGCGTCCTGATCTCGTAGGAGACATTGGACAGGAACATGTTCTTGAGGCGGTCGGCGGCCTCCAGCGCGTCTGCCCTGTCGCGCAGCGCGCGCTCCATGCGGGCGGAATCGGAAATGTCGGCGAAGGTCAGCAGCGTGTTGCCATCGGGCAGCGGCACGGCGGTGAATTGCAGCACGCGGTCGGCCGCGTTGATCTTGCCGGTGATCGGCTTTCTCTCGGAATCGAGCCGCGTCACGCTGTAGCGAACCTCGTCCCAGGAGCCTGGCTCCGGAACCAGCTCGCGGCCATGCGCGGCAAGGTCCTCGATGTGCGGCTCGGTTTCGAGGAAGGCGGGATCGAGCTTCCAGAACCGCGCGAAGGCGGGGTTGAACAGCTTGAGCCGCCCGTCGGACCCGAGGAGTGCGATGCCCTCCTCGAGATTGTCGAGCGTCTCGCGCTGAACGCCGATCAGCTCGTTGTAGCGGCTCTCGAGCAGCAGTTCCTTGGTGACGTTCTCATAAAGATAGGTGACGCCGCCGAAGGGATGCTGCTCGCACACCACGTGCAGCGAGCGGCCGTCGGGCAGGTACCACCAGTTCTCGCGCATCTCGATGGTGGTGTAGGCGGACAGCTGCTTCGTCCGCCATTCGCGGTAGTTGGCCTGTTCGGGAATGCAGCGCTGGCTTCTCAGCCGGTCGAGGATCTCGCCATCGGTGGGGTGGGTGTCGAGCCAGTCGCCATCGAGCGGCCAGAGGGCGGCATAGGCGGCGTTGTGGAACCTCAGGCGCTGGTCGGGGCCGAAG
>JADCDC010000028.1 GCA_020252385.1 Aestuariivirga sp. | reverse complement strand
CTCGACGAGCCCACCAACCACCTCGACGTCGACAGCCGCGAGGCGCTGATCATGGCGATCAACGACTATGAAGGTGCAGTGATCCTCATCAGCCATGACCGCCACATCATCGAGACCTGTGCCGACGCTCTGTGGCTCGTGCATGACGGGACGGTCAAGGTCTTCGATGGCGACATGGACGACTACACCCGCCTCGTTCTGGAGAAGTCCCGCGCTGGCCGGCGCAGCGAGCGTTCAGCCGCGGCGCGCTCGGCCGTGGCGGAGCCTCCGCCCGTGCCCAAGCCCGCCAACCAGAAGGCCTCCGACAAGCTCGACCGCAAGATGGAAGAGGTGCGCGGCAAGATCGACATACTCGACAAGGCGCTCGCCGACCCTGCCCTGTTTTCGGAAGAACCGAAGAAGGCGGCGGACTTCACCCGCCTCCGGGCGAAGCTCGCAGCCGACCTCGAGGACCTCGAGAACCAGTGGCTCGAGGCGCAAGTCGGGTGAACTCACTTGCCGCTGGCGCGGTTTTGCCAGCGGCCCTGCTCGTCCTGCTGGAAATAGCTCACCTCGTGGCCGGCCGCGCGCAGGCGTTTCCAGCCGGCCCGCGCCTCCTCCACCGCTGCGGAGTCGTTGCCGTCAAACATGATGACGGCACGGGTGAGACCCTCGATCCCCTCGACCGCAGCACCATCGACGAAGAAGCGCACATTGGCGTTGTTGGGATTGTCGTTCTCGGCGGTGATCCATATCGGCTGCAGATCAGGGAAGCCGTCGGCCTTCGTGCCATGCGGCAGGAAACCCTCCTCGTCATGGCTCCACAGATGCGCGGCAATTGCCTCGCTCCGCTCCTCGCTTCCAGCCTGCACCACCACGCGCCAGCCGCGTTCGAGGCTCATGGCGAGAAGCCGGGGCAAGACCGCCTCAAGGGGCTGCCGTTCCAGATGATAGAAGAACACGGGCGTCATGGGCGCATTCATCGGCAAGCGGACGGGCCGGGTCAAGAGCGTGCGGGAGAACCTCACGCAAAGGAAGGCGCTATGGCAGTTCTGCCATATTGAGACGGCGCACGGCTTGCGCATAACCTTGCCCTCACGATCACCCAACCAATGTCCTCTCGGAGATCAGACGTGAGCGGTCCGGAAGCAGGCGAACGGCAGGAACCCGGCACGGGGGAAGCCGTGCATCTCTATTGCCTCGGCGCACTTGTGGCGGAGGAAGCGGCGAAAAGCGGCTTCCGCGACTTCGCCCGCTCGCTGGAGGCGGCACTGTGCGGATTGCTGTCCGGCCTCCCGCGTGAGGCGCAGGGACAGGCCCTGCGTCTCTCCTATGAGATGGCTTTGGGCGGCGATGAGCCTGCGCCCCGGCACCTCCGGCTGGTCCATTCGAGCGGCTAGAAATCCGTCCTCTCGCCGCCTTCCGCCACGCGCCGTGCCACGAAGGCGTCGATCGCTTCGAGGCGGGCGGGGTCGAGCGGCGGGGGCTGGTACTCCGCCAGCGCCTGCTTCCACAGGGCGTTGGCTTTCTTTTCCGCGGTGGGCCTGCCGGCGGCCTCCCAGCTGGGGAAGTTCCGCCAATCCGAGATCAGCGGCTGGTAGAAGGCGGAGGCATAGCGCTTGAGCGTGTGCTGCGCGCCAAAGAAGTGGCCGCCGGGGCCCACCTCCTCCATGGCGGAAAAGCCCATCTCCTCCTCATCGACGACCACGGGCTTCAGGAATTCCTGCACCATCTGCAAAAGGTCGATGTCGAGGGCGAATTTCTCGTAAGAGGCGACGAGGCCCCCTTCCATCCAGCCCGCCGCGTGCTGGATCATGTTGCCGCCCCCCATGATGGCGCCCCACAGCGAGAACACCGTCTCGTAGGCCGCCTGCGCGTCCACGCTGTTCGCGGCATTGGTGCTGGAGGTGCGGTAAGGCAGGCCATAGCGCCGCGCCAGCTGGCCGCCGATGATGCAGGCCTTCATATATTCCGGCGTCCCGAAGGCGGGAGCCCCGGATTTCATGTCGACGTTCGAGGTGAAGCCGCCATAGACGAAGGGGGCGCCGGGCCTCGTCAGCTGGGAGAGCGCAAGGCCCGCAAGCGCCTCCGCATTCTGCTCGACAAGGCCGCCCGCCAGCGTCACCGGCGCCATGGCGCCGAGCAGCGTGAAGGGTGTGACCACCACGATCTGGTTGAGCCGCGCCATCTCGATGATGCCCATCGCCATGGGTGAGTCGAGCTTCAATGGCGAATTGGTGTTGATGACCGTGTAGACCGAAGGTTCCCTCAGCAGCTGCTCATGGCTGATGCCGCGCGCCAGCCTGACGATCTCCACCCCGTCGAACAATCGCGCACGGCCCGTCGCATAGACGAAGGGCGCCTTGTCGGAATAGACCATCTTGTTGCGCGTGATGTGTAGGTGACGCACCGAGGCATGGACATCCAGCGCATCGACCGAAGCGCCGCCCGCCGTGTGCACGGTGTTGAAGAACTGCGACAGCTTCACGAAGTTTCCGGCATCCTCAAGTGTGCCGGGCCTTCGCCCGCGATCGAGGTCGGAACAGTTGGGCGGTCCCCCCACGGGTGCGAAGGCGATCCACTTGCCGCCGACGCGAATGTCGTGGGCGGGGTTCCTGGCGTGGAAGGTGAATTCCGCAGGTGGCGTCTTCAGCGCCTCCTCCACGATGTCGCGCCCGATCCTGACGCGCTCGCCATCGACCCGCGCCCCCGCCTTCTGCAGGATCTCGCGGGCTTCGGGCAGCAGCACGTCCATGCCGATCTCCTCCAGCACCTTGAGCGACTGGCGGTGAATCGCCTCGATCCGGTCATCGGAGAGGATGCGGCTTGGTTCCAGCGTGAGCTGCGGCTGCTGCCACGGCAATTGCTGGATCGGGGCATGCGCCGCATCGGCACGGCGGCCACGGCGCTGGACGTTCATGGCTTGCGCCCGCCAAAGGCGACGGCGATGTCCGCGGCGATCCGGGCATTGTGCCGGACGAGCGCGATATTGGCCGCGAGCGAGCGCCCCGCCGTGACCCCGGCGATCTCGGCCAGCAGGAAGGGCGTCGTCTCCTTGCCGTGAATCCCTCCGGCCTCCGCTTTCGCAACGGCGGCCTCGATCACCGGCGCGATCTCTTCCGCCGGGATCTCGGCCTCGGCCGGAATGGGATTGGCGACGACCACGCCGCCCTTCAGCCCCATCGCCCATTTGGCGCGCATGACGTCCGCCACCTCGGCAGGCGTTGCGCAGCTCATCGGCGTCTTGTGGCCGCTCCGGCGCGAGTAGAAGGCGGGGAACTCGTCGGTGCCGAGCCCGATCACCGGCACGCCCAGCGTCTCCAGCGTCTCGAGCGTCAGCGCCAGGTCGAGGATCGCCTTCGCACCCGCCGTCACCACCGCAACGTCGCTTTCCGCGAATTCCGTCATGTCGGCCGAGATGTCGAAGGTCCGTTCCGCCCCGCGATGGACACCCCCGATGCCGCCCGTGGCGAAGACGCGGATGCCGGCCATGGACGCGATCCTCATGGTGGAGGCAACCGTCGTCGCCCCGTCGCGCCCCTGCGCCACGATGAAGGGCAAATCGCGCACCGAGACCTTGGCGATGCTCCTGCCCTCGCGCCCGAAGCGGTCGAGTTCCGCTTCGGATAGTCCCACCTTCAGCGCGCCGCCGATGATGGCAATGGTGGCCGGAACCGCGCCGCCGGCCCGCACGATGTCCTCCACCGCGCGCGCTGTCTCCACATTCTGGGGATAGGGCATGCCATGGGCAATGATGGTCGACTCGAGCGCCACCACCGGACGGCCCTCATCGAGCGCCTGGCGAACCTCGGGGGTGAAGGACAGCGGATAGGCCACGGAAACTCCTCAGGGGATGCCGGCGATCCTGAAGAGACTATCACGGTTGAGGCCAGCCGCCACCGAATGCGGCGAAGAAAGCTTGATCGCGGCCGCGCATTGCCCGAGCCATGCGGCCTCAGCCAGGGTGCGCCCTTCCACCAGGCCGAAGACAAGTCCCGCCACGGCGGCATCGCCCGCTCCTGTAACGTCGGCGATGGCGGAGGCGCGGGCGGGAGCGATTTCCGTGACAGTGCTGCCGTCCGACGCGGTGGCACCCTCGCTGCCCTTGTGAACGACGATGTTGGCGAAGCCCAGCGCATGCAACCTCGCGAGATCGCCGCCCGCAAGGGCGTCGAATTGCTGCGCATTGGGCGTCATCGCGAACACTGGAGCCGCGCGATTAAACGCCAGGAGCTTCTGCGCCTTCCGCACCGATACCGGCTCGATGAGGAGGCGTGGCGCGGCGAACGCACAGAGCCAGTCGAGGCAGGCCACGGGGATGTTGCAGTCCGCCACCAGAATGTCCGCGGCGGCGAGTTCCCTTGCCGCCCGCTCGAGGTGGGCGGGCGAGAGCCTCTCCATGGCGCGCATGTCGCTCACCGCGCTCACCATCTCGCCAGCGTCGTCGAGCACCGCGAGATAGCTGCCGGTCGCTTCCTGCGTGGTGATCGCGTGCGTCAGTTCCACCCGCGCCCTGTCGCAGGCCTCGCGCAGGAAGCGG
>JADCDC010000279.1 GCA_020252385.1 Aestuariivirga sp. | reverse complement strand
GCCCGTGGGGTCGACGATTGCCGCCTTGACGCCGGTGCGGATGCCGGGATCGAGGCCCAGCGTGGCGCGCGAGCCCGCGGGTGCCGCGAGGAGCAGGCTCTTCAGGTTGCGCGCGAAGACCGCGATCGCCTCCTCATGGGCGCGCGCACGGAGCTCGCCCAGGAGATCGATCATCATGGTGATCGACAGTTTGACCCGCCATGTCCAATTTGCGGCGGCGCTGAGCCACTGGTCACCCGACGCCGTGCCGGCGATGCCGATGGCCCTGGCGACGATGGCTGCGGCGCGCGCGCTGCCCGTCTCGGGATCGGGTGCGATGTCGAGCGTCAGCACCTCTTCCTTGGAGCCGCGGAGCATGGCCAGCGCGCGGTGCGCGGGAACCGTGGCCCAGGCCTCCCGGTGGTCGAAATAGTCGGAGAACTTCGCACCCTTCTCCTCCTGACCGGCGACGACCTTGGCGGTGATGAAGGCCTCCGCCTTCATGAAGGCGCGGAGTTCGCCGAGCAGGGTGGCATTCTCGGCGAGCCGTTCCATCAGGATGTCACGCGCGCCATCGAGCGCCAGCTTCGGCGACGTCACCTGTTCGTTCAGATAACCGCCTGCGAGCGCTTCGGGCACGGCGGAACGATCCGCCAGGATGGCGTCGAGCAGCGGTTCGAGGCCGTTCTCCCGCGCGATCATCGCCTTGGTGCGGCGCTTCGGCTTGAAGGGGAGGTAGATATCCTCGATCTCGGCCTTGCTGGTGGCCCGTGCGAGGGCGCGGGCCAGCTCATCCGTGAGCTTTCCCTGGGCGCGGATCGATTCGGTGACGCTGCCGCGCCGCTCCTCGAGCTCACGGAGGTAGGTCAGGCGCTCCGACAGCTGGCGGAGCTGCGTGTCGTCGAGGCCGCCGGTCGCCTCCTTGCGGTAGCGCGCCACGAAGGGAACGGTGGCGCCCTCGTCGAGCAGGCTCACGGCAGCCGCGACCTGGCGCGGCTGTGCCCCGATTTCCCCGGCGATGGTTTCGAAGATGCGTGCTGAACTGTCCAAGATTCCGACTCATGCTGACTGGCTGCGGTGGCCCCTCCTGCCGATGGCGGCCGTGAGGGTCAAGAGCGGAGGCGTGGCCCCACAGGGTGCCTTTGCGGCATGCCCTGCCCCACGGCTTTGCCTTTGCCTGGCAGCGCGCTTATGGTCAAAAAATGGAAGATGAACAATCTAAGGTCGCAGTGCCGGTGCTCACGCGGGGGGACGTCCTGCTTGTGGGACTCCTGTCCGTGGCGCTGTTCGCTGGCCTCCTTGCCCTGCTTCCGCCCGCCGCCGCGGCCTTCACCGCCTGCCTGTTCCTCGGCATGGCGCTGATCACGCTTGCCGATCTCCGCCATTTCATCATTCCGGACATGCTGTCCCTGCCCGCCATCCCCCTGGGGCTCGCCGCCCATGCCTTGATCCTGAAGGAGGGAGACTGGCTCATGGGGATCAGCGATGGACTGATGGGTGCCGTGCTGGGCGGCGGCGCGTTTTTCCTTCTGCGCAGCCTCTATTTCCGCCTCCGCGGTGTCGAGGGGCTGGGGCTTGGGGACGTGAAGCTGGCGGCTGCGGCCGGGGCCTGGCTCGGACCCTCCGCCCTGGCGCCCGCCTGCCTCGTGGCGGCGCTGGCAGCACTGGCAGGCGTGCTGCGGCATGCGGGGTTTTCCGGACGCCCTCAACTCCATGCGCGGCTGCACATTCCCTTCGGCAGCTTCATTGCCCCAACCATCTTCCTGTTCTGGCTGCTGGCGCTGGCGGGACTGACGCCATTCGGGTGAAATACACTACCTATGCGTTAATGGTTTTCTTACCAAATCGGCAAATAGTTGCAGCCGTTAGTGGAAAATTGACCATCGCCCCCGGCCAAGGCCTCACGGGTACCAAAGGAGTCAGGATTTGCCTTCGGCCGGTTTCATTCGCGGCGCACCAACAGTGTCTGCTGGCCCGCCGCGCCGGCCCCGGTTGCGGGCCGCGGCCGCTGGTCTCGTCCTGGCTTTCGCACTGGCCGCACTGCCCGGCTGCACCACGCCACCCACGGCCTCGCTCGACAGCGTCGACGAGATCGACCTCTCGGCCAAGACGCCGCGCAAGGTGACGAATCGCGGCGACGGCCCCGCCCTGAAGACCCGCAGCGGCCAGACGCGATACGAGGTGTTTCCCGGTACCGCGGGCCCGCTGATTGCGGATGGCGAGGAACCGCCGCCGGGTGTTGGCACGCAGGAGGATGGCACCTTCACGGTGAACGTCGACCAGGCGACGCTGGCGGAAGCCGCCAAGCTGATCCTCGGCGAGACGCTGGGCTACAACTACATCCTCGACGCCAGGGTCCAGGGCAGCGTGACGCTGGTGAGCAACCGGCCGCTCACCACCCGGGAACTCCTCAACAGCTTCGAGGCGGCTCTGCGGCTCTCGGGCGCCGCACTGATCCAAGCCGACGGCAGCTTCAAGATCGTGGCGCTGCAGGAGGTGCTCGACGGGGAGATGGGACAGGCCGACCTCGGCAAGGCCACCTCGCCGGGCCATGGCGTGAACGCCATACCGCTCCGCCACATCGCCCCTGCCGCCATGATGGAACTGCTCGAGAGCTTCATCGCGCGCTCGGGTTCGGTCAGGGCCTCGAAGTTCGGCAATCTCATCCTGATCCGCGGTCCGGCTG
>JADCDC010000278.1 GCA_020252385.1 Aestuariivirga sp. | reverse complement strand
GAGCGCGAAACCGAAGACCGTCAGCGCAAGAGCCAGGCCGGGGAAGATCGATGGCCACCAGTGCCCGGTGATGATGTTCTGGTAGCCCATGGCGATCATGCTGCCCCATTCCGGCGTCGGCGCTTCCACGCCCGCTCCGATGAAGCTGAGGCCCGCCGTCAGGAGGATCGCCCATCCGATGTTGACGGAGAGCTGCGCCAGAACGGGCGCGAGGGAATTGGGAATGACATGCCGCATGAGAATCTTGGTGTCCGACACGCCTGCCACGTAGGCAGCCTCCACATACCGCATGCGCCGCACGGAGAGCACCTGGCTCCGCATCAGGCGCAGATAGATGGGCGTATTGACGAAGGCCACGGCGATCACCACGCTGTAGAGGCTCTGGCCGAGAACGGCCACGACGGCGATGGCGAAGACGAAGACGGGAAAGGCCTGGAGCACGTCGGACGCGCGCATGATGAAGCCCGCCGCGAAGGACCAGACGCCCTTCTGTGTCTGATAGTAGCCGGCAGCGGCGCCGAGGAGCGAGCCCAGCACCGCCGAGATCAGGGTTCCGGCAAGTGCGATCGCAAGGTCGATGCGCGGCGCGTAGATGATGCGGGAGAAAATATCCATGCCTGTCGCATCCGTTCCCATCAGATGCGTCCAGCTTGGCGGCTGGAGGAAGTTCAGCGGGTCTGCCTTGATCGGGTCAAAGGGCGCGATGAGAGGCGCAAAGATCGCGCAGAGCACGACGGCGAACACGATCCCGTAGCCCAATGCGAAGGAAGGTCTGGCGCGCAGCACCGAGAAGAAGAAGCGGAGATTCTCCCGGGCGGCGGAACGCGCCGCCCGGGAGTCCTTGTTGATACCCGGTGTCTTCACATCGCGCATCGATCTCAGGCGCGCGAGAAGTCTTGGAAGCGGATATTGTTCGAGGTGTAGTAGGTCCAGCCCTTGAGGTCCGCCTTTCGCGCCATTGTGTAGTTGGGATAGGCGACGAATGTCCAGGGCGCCTCATCCATGATGATGGCCTGGGCTTTCTTCGTGACGTCGAGCCTCACGGTTTCGTCCGCCGTGGCGGCGGCGGCTGCGAGCAGCTTGTCCACCTCGGCATTGGAGTAGTTGCTGTAGTTCACATAGCTCTTGCTGTCGAAATAGAGCGTCAGCGAATAGCCGGGGTCCGGGCACCAGGGGCTGTCGACGTAGAAGATCATCGGCTGCTTGCGCTCGGTCACGAAGTTGTAGAACGAGCCCGCCGGTACCTTGTTGAGCTCGACCTCGATGCCGATGTTCTTGAGCGCCGACTGGTAGATGATGGCGATCGGCTCCTGGACGGGGTCACCGGCATTATAGGACAGCGACGTCTTGAAGCCGGCCTCGACGCCCGCCTTCTTGAGCAGTTCCTTCGCCTTGTCGAGATTGTATTCATAGACGTAGTGATCGCCGGTGAAGCCGGGATAAATGTTGGGCATGCAGCCGTTGAGCGGCGAGGCAAGGCCCTGGTATACGGCTTTCAGCACTTCCTGCTGCGGGAACGCATAGTTCATGGCGCGCCGCACGTCGACATTGTCGAAAGGCGGAATCTTGGCGTTGAGCTCGACCCAGATCATGAACGATGCAGGCACCGTCTCCACCGCCACGTTGGGAGCATTCCTGAGGCTGATGATCTCCAGCGGCTGCAGATACTGGGCGATGTCCACCGCCCCGCCTTGCAGAAGCTGCACGCGGCTTGCCGATGTCGGCACCTCCTTGAACACCACGGTATCGATTGCGGGCTTGCCGCCGTAATAGTCTTCGCGAGCCTGGAAGACGGCTTGCTGACCGCGGGTGAGCTGCTGCAGGCGATAGGGCCCGAAGCCGGCACTTTCATTCTCGATGAACTTGCGAGCCCATGGATCGTCGGTGCCGCCCATTTCCTTGCACTTGGTGCTGTCGTAGACCGGGGTATAGAGGTTGGTGTGGATCTTGAGCAGCAGCGGGTTCGGATCATCCGTGTTGAAGGAGACCACATACTTGTCCTCGACCTTCACATCGGCCGGACGCTTGAGGCCGGAAACGGCCGTGTAGAAGGCGCCGAGGGCTCCGAGTTCGAAGGCGCGGTTCCACGTCCAGCGCACGTCTTCCGCGGTGAGTTCATTGCCCCAGTTGCTCTTCACACCCTGGCGAAGCTTGAACACAACGCGCTTGCCGGACGGATCGAGCTCCCAGCTTTCCGCCAGCTTTCCGACCATGTTCACGTTGCCAGGCTTGTCCGCATAGAATGCCGTATCCTCGCGCAGCGCAGTCGGAACACCTGCATCGGGAATCTTCGCAAAGCCGAGCAGGCCGTCGTAGAGTGCGGCGATCGCCTCGAACGTGCCCAGGCTCACGTCGAAATTGCAGTCGAGGCTCTGCGGCGTGGCAGGCGCGGCGACCACCAGGGTCGTGCCGGCCTGCGCATGTGCCTGCGGCATGGACAGCACGCGCGGCATCACCGCGGCACCGGCCATCAGGCTGGTCCACCTCAGAAAATCACGTCGGTTGGAAAACAGATGCGGTAACGTCACTGAAACCTCCCTTGGGTTTGTGCCATGCCTCGCGATCGATGCAGCCGGCTGCCGCTGAGGCTGCAAACGATGCTGGTGACCGCGTATCAGTGTGTCAAGTGATATTCCCGTAAGGAATGGTACTTGCCTGACGATTGATCAGTCTGCGTTTTTTGCGCGCAGGGATGGCTCTCCCATGGCGCAGGGTTGCGCCCCGGCATTGACTCCTCTACTGGGCTTTTCGCCCGATGTTCACAGTAGGGAAGACAGAGGAAAGAGATAATGAGCCCAGCAGCTCGCCCAGGTTTCGGCATCAGGATTCGTCATGCCCGGCAGCTGCGTGGCCTCAGTCTGGAAGAACTGGGCGAGAGTGTCGGGCTGACCCAGGGCTATCTCTCGAAGATCGAGAACGACCGTGCGGTTCCGACCATCTCCACGCTGCACAAGATCGTTCAGGCGCTTGGCATCAACATCAATTCGCTGCTCACGGATGTGAGCGCCCCAGACAATCCGATCTTCGTCATGCGCCGCGGCGAACGGCAGAAACTGGTCACCGGACATCGGCGCGCCGGTAACCGGGTCGTGCTTGAACAGCTGGTCCCGTCAGGCCCACAGTACTTCATGCAGGTCAATGTCCACGTCATCGGCAGGGGCGGGGGCAGTGACGAGCCGATCTCCCACCGGGGGCAGGAGTTCGGATACGTGCTGAGCGGGACTCTCCAGCTGACGGTGAATGGCAACTGCATCGAGCTGAACGAGGGTGATTCCTTCTACTTCGACTCTTCACTTAGCCATAGCTATCGGAACGTTGGAAAGTCTCAGGCAAAGGTTCTCTGGGTCAACACTCCGCCCACTTTCTGAAGTCGTGGGAGCGCGAGAATGGAATGCACGGCACGGTTGACAAGCAGTGCCTGAGGTCACTCCAACTGAGGCATGATCCACTCCATCGCGTCGGAGATGTCGGCCACGATGGCGTCCCTTGCAGCTTCGCCATCACCCTTCTGCATGGCTTCTATCGCCTCTTCGTGGCGGATCTGCGAGACGATGGGCGAGCCTGACGCATCGGAGAAGGACAGATTCAGGTAAGGCCCCGCCTGCAGCCAGAGCGTTTCGATCACGTGAAGCATCACGGGTGATCCCGCTGCCGAATAGATGCAGAAATGGAATTCCTGATTGTAGGACCGGTATGCAGCCCGATCATGGGCTCCCGTTGCAGCACTGATCTTGTCACGCAGGGCAATGAGTTGATCCGCGATTCTGGGACCTTGGCGCACTGCCGCAAGCCGTGCTGCCTCTCCCTCGATCAGCAGCCTGGTGCGGCCGAGGTCGGCCAGGATGGCGCGTGTCATCTTCGGAATGGCGAATGCCCGGTTTGGAAGTACCTCCACCGCCCGCTCAGCCGCCAGCTGACGCAATGCCTCTCGCACCGGCATGAGGCTCGTGCCCATCGCCGCGGCAACGGATCTCAGCGGCAAGGCGCTGCCCGGGGCAAACCGCCCCTGCATCATGGCGCGTTTCAACTCCTGGTATACGCGTTCCTGGAGCGTCTCGCGCCCGGGGGAGTTCAACCCCTCCAGATCGGCAAGAAGTCGCTTCTCGGCTAACACGGCCATTCTCCTCGCTAAATCAAACCTGCTCCGCCGCTTCATGCCATCTGAAAGCGGACCGCTCAAGGGACGTCTGATGATAGATGTTGACATCATAGCAGCTGTGATCACAGTATGGAAGCAGTTCAGATATCACGTGGGCTCGCCATGCAGGTCAGCTGCCAAGACACAAAGGCCATCGTCACAGCCGGAGGATCGGGCCTCGGCCGCAAGATCGCCGAGGCCCTG
>JADCDC010000277.1 GCA_020252385.1 Aestuariivirga sp. | reverse complement strand
CGACATCGTGATGGTGCCGGTCGATGGCGGCTACACCATGGGCCAGGGCGAGATGATGGAGGTGCTGCGCACCATCAAGGCGCGGGTGGTGATCCCCATGCATTACTTCGGCCCCACGACGCTCAATAGCTTCATCGCAATGGTGAGCAAGGAATTCGAGCTCGAGACATCGACCTCGCCCGAGACTATCGTCTCCGCCGCCACCCTGCCGGACAACCCGAAGCTCCTTGTGCTGCCGGGCCGGTGAGGCGGGGGGAGTTCCTCAGCCCCTGAGTTCGATCACCACCGGCACATGGTCCGAGGGCCGTTCCTGGGCCCTGACCTCACGCTCGATCCGGGCATCGGCGAGCAGGTCCGCCGCCTGCGGCGACAGCAGCAGGTGGTCGATGCGGATGCCGTTGTTGCGCTGCCACGCACCCGCCTGATAATCCCAGAATGTGTAGAGGCCGGGCGTGTCGCCGCTCACCTGCCGGACGGCGTCGGTGAAGCCGAGGTTCAGGATGTTCCGGAACTTGGCTCGCGATTCGGGGCGGAACAGCGCGTCACCCGTCCATGCCTCGGGGTTCTTCGCGTCGAGTGGCGTGGGGATCACATTATAGTCACCCGCCAGCACGAGTGGTTCCTCGAGTGCGAGGAGCGCCTTGGCATGCCGGGCGAGGCGGTCCATCCAGCCGAGCTTGTAGGTGAATTTCTCCGTGTCCGGAGGATTGCCGTTGGGCAGATAGATCGAGGCCACCCGCACCACGCCTGAGCCCAGCGCGAACACCGCCTCGATGTAGCGGGCCTGCGCATCATCCGCGTCACCCGGAAGGCCGCGCCGCACATCGCTGGCGGGCTGGCGCGAGAGGATGGCCACGCCATTGTAGCTCTTCTGGCCATGGGTGATGACGTTGTAGCCCAGGTCGCTGAAGGCCTGGGCCGGGAAGGCCTCATCCTCGCACTTCAGTTCCTGCAGGCAGGCGACATCGGGCTTGGCCTCCTTCAGCCATGACAGCGCGTTGTCGAGCCGGGCCTTGATCGAATTGACGTTCCAGGTTGCGATCTTCATGGGCCGCATGATGGCGGGGGCAGGGGTGACCCGCAAGGCCCGTCAGTCCGGCAGGTCAGATCGAGAAGCTGGTGCCGCAGCCGCAGGAGGAGGTGGCGTTGGGATTGCGGATGCGGAAGGACTGGCCCATGAGGTCATCGACGAAGTCGATCTCGGAACCCTCGAGGAAGCCCTGGCTCACCGGATCGACCAGCGCCTTCACACCGCTGCGCTCGATCACGAGATCATCCTCGGCAGCCGCCTCGGCCAGCTGGAATTCATACTGGAACCCAGAACATCCGCCCCCGTTCACCGCAATCCGCAGCGCGTTCTTGCCGGGCTCCGCCGCCAGGATTTCGCGGATGCGGCTGGCGGCGCGTTCGGTGAGGGTGATGGCGGGCGTCATGCTGGTGTATGTTGTGGCGATCTTGCGGCTTGTCAACGGATTCTCTCATGCAGCGGTTTACGGCAGACTTCGCCTCGGTTCCTGAGGCAACCCGGGGCAGGGTGTTCGCGGAGCCGGAGGCGGACCTCCGCACCCCCTTCGCCCGCGACCGTGACCGGATCATCCACTGCCAGGCCTTCCGGCGGCTGAAGCACAAGACCCAGGTCTTCGTCTATCACGAGGGGGACCATTACCGCACGAGGCTCACCCACACGATCGAGGTGGCGCAGGTCGCCCGCTCGATCGCCCGCGCCCTCGGCCTCGACGAGGATCTGGCGGAAGCGCTGGCGCTGGCGCATGACCTCGGCCACACCCCCTTCGGCCATGCCGGTGAGCGCGAGCTGGACCATCTGATGCGGCCTTTCGGCGGCTTCGACCACAACGCCCAGTCGCTCCGCATCCTGACGCGGCTGGAGCGCCGCTATGCCGCCTTCGATGGGCTGAACCTGACGTGGGAGACGCTCGAGGGGCTGGTGAAGCACAATGGCCCGCTGGTCGACCGCGAGGGCGACCCCGTCGGCCGCTACCGCGAGCATGGCCTGCCGGAGGCCATCGTGGACTATGCCGCGGGCCATGATCTGGCGCTCCACTCCTTCGCCTCCGCCGAGGCCCAGGTGGCGGCGATCTCCGATGACATCGCCTACAACGCCCATGACATCGATGACGGACTCCGGGCCAACCTGTTCGGCCTCATCGACCTGGGCGACGTGCCGCTGGCAGGAGGTCCCTTGGCCGAGGTCCTGAAGCGCTACCCCGACCTCGAGCACGACCGCGCCGTGCACGAAACCGTGCGCCGGGTGCTGTCCGGCATGGTCTCCGACGTGGTGGGCGAGACACGGCGGCGGGCCGAACGGCTGAAGCCCCGCTCGGCGGAGGAGGTGCGCCAGCTTGGCCAATGGCTCGTCAGTTTCGGAGAGCAGATGCAGGAGAACAACCGGGCGCTCCAGTCGTTTCTCAACGAACGCATGTATCGGCATGAAAAAGTTGAGGAAATCATGGCTCGCGCGCGCCGCGTCGTGCGCGACCTGTTCGACGCCTACATGAACGACCCCAAGCTTCTGCCGGCGAACTGGCAGGAGGCGGCCCAGCCGGCGGAGACCCAGCTCTATGCCCGCCAGGTCTGCGACTTCATCGCCGGCATGACCGATCGCTACGCGCTGGAGCAGCACAAGAGGCTGTTTGACCTCGATCCGCTTTTCCGCTAGGGCGGCGGAACGCGTGAGTTCAACAGCTTAATAGTCGACATGAACCTGTTTTCCGAGTTCCTGGCTGCGATCGGCGGCGCCGTTGCGGCGGTCGCCTCGGAACAGGGCATTGCGGCACCGGCCGACCTCTCGCGGGTCACCGCCGAGCCGCCGCGCGAGCCTTCCCACGGCGACATCTCGACCAATGCCGCGATGGTGCTGAACAAGGCCTTCGGCAAGCCGCCGCGCGTGCTGGCGGAAGCGATTGCGGAGAAGCTCCGGGCGCATCCCGAGATCGCGTCGGTCGAGGTTGCGGGTCCGGGCTTCATCAACCTGCGTTTGAGCCCAAGGGTCTGGCCAAGGGTCCTGAACAGCGTGCTGGCGCTGGGCGAGACCTATGGCCGCTCGTCCCTCGGGCGCGGCCTCAAGGCCAATGTCGAATATGTCTCGGCCAACCCCACGGGCCCCCTCCATGTGGGCCATGTGCGGGGCGCGGTGTTCGGCGATGCGCTGGCGCAGCTCCTGGTCGAGACGGGCTACGAGGTCACCCGCGAATACTACATCAACGACGCCGGCGCACAGGTCGACGTGCTCGCGCGCTCGGCCTATCTGCGCTATCTGGAGGCGCTCGGCGAGCCGATTGGCGAGATCCCCTCTGGCCTCTATCCGGGCGACTATCTGAAGCCGGTGGGCGAGGCGCTCGCGGCGGCGTTCGGCTCCGCCCTCAAGGACAAGCCCGAGGCCGAGTGGCTGCCCGTGGTGCGTGCGCGCACCATGGAAATGATGATGGCGCTGATCCGCGAGGATCTGGCCGCCCTCAACATCCGCCAGGAGGTGTTCTTCT
>JADCDC010000276.1 GCA_020252385.1 Aestuariivirga sp. | reverse complement strand
TCGCACACCGCCTCGTCGAGTTCGATGCCAAGCCCCGGCTCGGTGGGCGGGATCACATAGCCATCCTGCCAGAGGATCGGCTTCTTCAGGATCCTGGCGTGGAAGCCCGTCCACTCCTCGATCGATTCGAGGATCAGGAAGTTGGGGAGCGAGGCGGCATAGTGGATGTTGGCCGCACCCTCGACCGGGCCCGCGTAGAGATGCGGTGCGATCTGGGCATAGAAGGTCTCGGCCATGCCCGCGATCTTCTTCGCTTCCATCAACCCGCCCACCCGGCCCAGCGCCATCTGCAGGATGGACGCCGCACGGTTCTCCAGCACGCGGCCGAATTCATACTTGGTGGTGAGCCGCTCTCCCGTGGCGATGGGGATCGAGGTGCCGCGCGCGACGAGCGCCATCTCCTCCGGCTTGTCGGGCGGAGTCGGTTCCTCGAACCACAGGGGATCATAAGGCTCGATCTTCTTGGCGAAGCGGATGGCGCCGGACGCCGTGAACTGGCCATGCGTGCCGAACAGGAGATCGGCCTTGGTTCCCACCGCCTCGCGGATCAGCTTGCAGAACTTCACACAGAGCTCGATCGATTCGAGCGAGGGCTGACGCGGGTCGAAGGCGGAATAGGGTGCCGCAGGATCGAACTTGATGCCGGTGAAGCCGCGCTCGACATAGTAGGCCGCGCGCTCCGCCGACTGCTCGGCGTTCCAGAAGATCGTGGAGTCCTGCCCCTTGGCCGGATCGGGGTAGATGTAGGTGTAGGAGCGCAGCTTCTCGTGCACGCGGCCGCCCAGGAGTTCATAGACCGGCTTGTTCAGCGCCTTGCCCTTGATGTCCCACAGCGCGATCTCGAGGCCGGAGAGCACGCCCATCAGCGAGATGTCGGGCCGCATCGAGAAGCCCGAGCCATAGACCTTGCGCCACATGGATTCGAGGTGGAACGGGTCCATGCCCTCGATGTAGCGATAGAAGGTGTCCTCGATCATCGCCGTCATGGCCTTGGGGCCGAAGGTGTCGCAATAGCATTCGCCGATGCCGGTGATGCCATTGTCGGTGGTGAGCTTGACGAAGATGAAATAGCGCCCGCCCCAGGAGGGCGGCGGATTGCCGACGATGAAGACCTTGAGGTCCTTGACTTTCATGGCTGAGAGCCCTCCCGAACACGGTCCTTCTAGCAGGTCGCCACCCGCGAGGGCGATGAAAATTTCTAACCGGTCGTGAGGCGGAAACACTTGTTTCCCTTGGGCGAAGTGGCGCAAAAGGCGGTCCGTCCTCACCAGCGGCTGGAGCATCGTGGCAGACAGTTTCGACTACATCATCGTGGGCGCCGGATCGGCCGGATGCGTGCTGGCCGACCGGCTCTCGGCGAACGGCCGCCATCGCGTGCTGCTGCTCGAGGCCGGCGGCAGCGACATGCGCTTCTACGTGCAGATGCCGCTCGGCTACGGCAAGACCTTCTATGACAAGTCGGTCAACTGGATGTACCAGGCCGAGCCCGACCCCGGCCTCAACGGCCAGCGCGACGTCTACCCGCGCGGCAAGCTCCTGGGCGGCTCGTCCTCGATCAATGCGATGGTCTATATCCGTGGCCACCGGGCGGATTACGAGGACTGGAAGGCCGCGGGCAATGCGGGCTGGGGCTGGGAGGACGTGCTGCCCGTCTACCTCAAGATGGAGGATTATGCCGAGGGCGATCCCCAGTTGCGGGGCCGCGGCGGCCCTGTGCACATCAGCGATCTGGGCGAGCAGGCCCATCCGCTCTGCCGTCCCTTTGTCGCGGCGACGGAAGCCGCGGGCCTCGGCTTCACGCCCGACTTCAACGGCGTCAGCCAGGAGGGAGTGGGGCTCTACCAGTTCACCATCAAGGGCGGGCGGAGGCTTTCTGCCGCGCGCGCCTTCCTCAGGCCCGCGATGAAGCGGAAGAACCTCAGGGTCGAGACGCATGCGCAGGCAACGAAGATCCTGTTCGAGGGCAGCCGCGCGGTGGGCGTTGCCTATGTGCAGCGCGGCCAGCCACGCGAGGCGCGGGCGGGCGAGGTGATCCTGGCGGGCGGCGCCATCAATTCGCCGCAGCTGCTGCAGCTCTCCGGCATCGGGCCGGGCGCGCTCTTGCAGTCGCTCGGCATTCCGCTGGTCAGGGAGAACGCCAATGTGGGGGCCCGCATGCAGGACCACCACGGCATCAACTATACCTGGCGCATGAAGGTGCCCACGCTCAACGACGAGCTCCGGCCCTGGTGGGGCAAGCTCAAGGCGGGCCTCCAGTATCTCCTGACGCGCAAGGGGCCGCTGTCCCTCAGCATCAACCAGGGCGGCGGCTTCTTCCGCACGAGCCCCGAGATGACGCGGCCCAACATGCAGCTCTACATGCAGGCCTTCTCGACGCTGATCCCCAAGGCCGGGGAGCGGCCGATCCTCAACCCGGACCCGTTCTCGGGCCTGTCGCTCGGCCTCTCCAACTGCCGGCCGACGAGCACGGGGGAGGTGATGATCCATTCGCCCGACCCGCTGAAGCATCCGCGCATCTCGTTCAACGCCTTCTCGACCAATTCGGACGTCGAGGAGATGCTGGCGGCGGTGAAGTTCCTGCGCGCCATCGCCGCGCAGGAGCCGCTGAAGAGCCTGATGGCGGAAGAACTCCGCCCCGGCCCGGACGTCACCTCGGACGAGGCGATGATCCACGACTTCCGCCAGCGGAGCGGCACGGTCTATCACCATGCCTGCACCTGCAGGATGGGCCCCGATCCGCATGACTCCGTCGTCGATCCGCGGCTCAGGGTGCATGGCGTCGACGGCCTGCGCGTGTGCGATGCCTCGGTGTTCCCCAACCTGATCGCCGGCAACACCAATGCGCCCGCCATGATGGTGGGCTGGCGCGGGGCGGACATCATGCTGGAGGATCGGAAGGGCTGAACCGCGAGTTCCTTCTCCCGTCGCAGAGCGATGGGAGAAGGTGCCCGACAGGGCGGATGAGGGCCTCTTTCGGCATCGGGACTCGCGGAGAGAGGCCCTCATCCGTCGCTTCGCGCCACCTTCTCCCATTGCTGCGCAACGGGAGAAGGGACGTCAGTGCCTCATCCCGGCGGGCCGGGCGAAGTTGTGCCAAAGGCGGTAGGCTTCGAGCAGTGCGAGCGGGATCATGTGCAGCCACACCGCGGTGTGATCGAGCCTGATCCAGAACCAGTGGAGTGCCGCGGCGACGATCGAGACATAGGCGAGGCGCTGCAACGGCTTCCACCACCGGCCGAGGGCGTGGACGCTGCGGTCGTTGCTCGTCAGCGCCAGCACCAGCATGGTGAGGAAGGCGATCCATCCCATCAGGAATTCGCGATACTGCATGTCGAACAGCACCACATGAAGGTTCGACTGGCGCAGGAGATAGGCGCCGAGGTGAAGGGCGGCATAGAGAAAGGCTGCAACGCCGAGGTCGCGGCGGCGCTGGAACAGCCACATCGGCCAGTGCGGGCCGAAGCCCAACTGCTTCATCATGAGGCGCAGGGGGGTGACGGCAAGCGTGGCGATCAACAGCCGCACGGCCCATTCGCCGGACTGACCGATGAGCATGCCCCAGCTTCGCCAGCCGAAGAAGAACTGCCACAGCATGAGCGCTGCCGGAAGCGCCAGCAGGAGCCTGAGGCTCCAGTGCGAGTCGACGATCCGCCTCAGCATCAGATGACCTTGCCGGGGTTGAGGATGCCCCTGGGGTCGAGCGCCTGCTTCAGCCCGCGCATGAGTGAAATTTCGGCGGGGCTGCGCGAGAGGTGGAGCCAGGGCCGCTTCAGCGTGCCGATGCCGTGTTCGGCCGAGATCGAGCCGTGATAATTCCCGAGCACGCCATAGACGATCTCGTCCACATCATGCACGTCCGCCTGTTCCGCCGAAAAGCAGATGTGGACATTGGAATCGCCGACATGACCGAAGAAGGAGACATGCGCATCGGGCCAGCGCTTCAGCAGAGCGGTGGTGCAGGTTTCGGCATAGTCGCCGATCTGGCCGATCGGCAGGCTCACGTCGAAGTTCATGAGATTGGGCAGCGTATCGATGGGGTAACCCTCGCGCACCGACCAGATCTCGCGCGCCTCGCGCGTCGAGCGCGCCACAATGGCGTCCACGATCAACCCCTCATCATGTGCGCCCGCGAGAAAGCGCTCGACCGCTGCCGGCTCATTGGTGCTCTCGATGATGATGGCGAAGCCATGGTCCTTCTCGAAGAAGCTCAGGCCCAGTGCCTTGGTGTTGAAGTGGAAGTAGTCGCGCCACATGGCCTCATAGGCGACGATGCCGCCAAGTGCTGATTGTGCGCGGCGGAGCAGTCTCACGACATCTTCGTAGCGCTCCACCGCGCACAGCACGGTCGCGATCTCGCCCGGGGGCGGGTGCAGGCGCAGCACGGCGCGCGTGATGATGCCGAGCGTTCCCTCGGAGCCGATGAACAGGTGCTTCAGGTCATAGCCCGCATTGTTCTTAAGCATGCGGTTCATGGAGGATAGGATGGTGCCATCCGCCAGCACCACCTCGAGCCCCAGCACCTGCTCGCGCGCCATGCCGTAACGGATGACGCGAATGCCGCCCGCATTGGTGGCGAGGTTGCCGCCGATGTGGCAGGAGCCGCGCGAGCCCAGGTCGAGCGCCAGGAACAGGCCGTGCTCCGCTGCCGCCTTCTGGCACGCCTCGAGCGGGGTGCCGGCCCTGACCACCATGGTGGCCGACGCCGTGTCGACCTCCTCGATGCCGCGCAGGCGTTCGAGGCTCAGCGCGATCTCATTGCCGCCCGGATTTGCGCCGCCCGCCAATCCCGTGAGGCCACCCTGCACGATGACTGGGACATGCGCCTCGTGACAGAGCCTGAGAACGGCTGACACTTCCTCCGTGTTGCGCGGGCGTACAAGCGCGCGGGGAAGGCTGGTGCTGGTGAGGCTCATGTCGCCGAAGGGCTTGCGGCCCATGGCTTCGCCTTCGAGCACGCCGCCGTCCCCCAGAACCGCAGTGAGCGCGTCGATGAGGTTCATCGGCCTTCAAGCTCCGCGGCAAGGTGGCGGGCCGCCAAGACGGCGGTGGAGAAACAGGCCTGCAGCAGGTAGCCGCCTGTCGGCGCCTCCCAGTCCAGCATCTCGCCCACGCAATAGGCGCCGGGGACCTTCAGGAGCTGGAAGTGCTCGTCCACCTCGTCCCACGCGACACCGCCGGCGGAGGATATGGCGCGCGCGATGCCGGCAGGGCGTTCGAGCGTCAGGGGCATGGACTTGATGCCCTTTGCATCGGGCGCCGTCCCCGTCTCGCGCAGCAGGTTGATGGCGACGGGCGAGAGGCCCGCCGCCTTGCGCAGGAAGGTCGACAGCGAGTCCTTGCCGCGCGGCTTCGTGAGGCGTTGGGCCAGTGCCTCCTCGCCCAAGTCCGGACGGAAGTCGATGAGCAGCGGGTGGCCCGGCTTCTCTCTCAGTCCTTTCGAGAGTGCATAGATGGCGCCGCCCTCGATCCCCTCCTGCGAGATCATGAGTTCGCCGCGCACGCGCTTTCCGGCATAGGTGAGTGCCACGTTCTTGACCGGTGTGCCGGCGAACTTCTCCCGGAAGACAGCTGACCAGTTGACGAGGAAGCGGCTGTTCGCGGGTTTGAACGGATTGACCGTGATGCCCTTGTCCTGGAACAGCGGCAGCCATTGGGCGTCAGACCCCAGATGCGGCCAGCTCGCACCTCCAAGTGCCAGGATCGTAGGCGTGCCGTCAAAGCCCTGCCAGCGTGAGCGCGGGATGAGCCTGACGCCCAGCCCATCGAGCCGCCTCAGCCAGGCACGGAGCAGGGGCGAGGCCTTCATCTGCTTCGGGAAGACGCGGCCTGACGTACCGACAAAAGTTTCGATGCCGAGGCCATTGGCCCAGGCGGTGAGCGCATCGGGCGGGAAGGCGCGGATGGCGGGCTCGAGGTGAGCGCGCGCCTCGCCATAGCGGGTGAGAAATGAGTCGAGCGGTTCGGAATGCGTGAGGTTCAACCCGCCCCTGCCGGCGAGCAGGAATTTCCGCGCCGGTGCGGCCATGTGGTCATGAATGACGACGCGGTGCCCGGCCTCCGCCAGCACCTCCGCCGCCATCAGCCCCGAGGGGCCCGATCCGATGACCTTGATAACTGCCAAAGCTGCTGCACTCCTTCCCTATTCCTCTCCCTTTTGAAGGGGAGAGGGCAGGGTGAGGGGGTCTCTCCGCGAGTCCGCTCTCCGACACCCGACTCGCTGAACCACCCCCTCACCCTTCCCTCTCCCCCACATGCGTGTGGGAGAGGAATAAGTTCAGGAGCGATCACGCCGCTTCGCGGCGGAGCGGCTGGCACATGCAGTGGACGCCGCCGCCGGCCTGCAGGAACATCGTCATGTCCGGATCATAGACGG
>JADCDC010000275.1 GCA_020252385.1 Aestuariivirga sp. | reverse complement strand
GCCATCAATCCAGGCAATTCCGGCGGCGCGCTGGTCAACATGCAGGGCGAGCTCATCGGCATCAACACCGCGATCTTCTCGCGCTCCGGCGGCTCGATCGGCATCGGCTTCGCGATCCCCACCAACATGGTGCGGACGGTTGTCGCCACCGCCGAGAGCGGCAGTGCCGCCATCAAGCGTCCGTGGCTCGGCGCGGAATTGCAGGACGTGACCTCCGACATCGCCCTGTCGCTCGGCATGGCGAGGCCCGAGGGGACGATGATCCTGAACCTTCACCCGCAAAGCCCGCTCGCCGTCTCCGGCCTGAGGCGTGGCGACGTGATCCTCGCGATCGAGGGCAAGCCCGTCGAGAATGCCCAGGAACTGGGCTACCGTGTCGCCACCACGGCGATCGGCGCCACCACCATCGTCGAGTACCAGCGCAAGGGTGAGCGGCGCGAAACCCAGGTGACCATGGTGGCCGCCCCCGAGACGATCGACCGCCAGGACACGCTGCTCTCCGGGCGAAACCCGCTGGCAGGTGCCGTGGCCGCCAACCTCTCGCCCGCCGTGGCGGATGAACTTGGCCTGCCCTCCAGCACGGAGGGTGTGGCCATCACCAAGGTCGAGGGCGGGCCGGCCCAGCGCTTCTTCAAGCCGGGCGACATCGTGCTCGAGGTCAATGGCGTGATGATCGACAGCGTCGAAGTCCTGGCCAAGGTGCTTCAGGGCGACTCCCGCATCTGGCGCATCGCGATCGACCGCAACGGGCGCGTCCTCAAGATCGCGCTCGGCGGCTGATGGCCAGCCTGTTCCAGGCGGCAGGCTTCGGCAAGGACGCACCCCGCCCGCTGGCGGATCGCCTGCGCCCGCAGAGGCTGGCCGACGTCGTGGGGCAGGATCACCTGGTGGGGGCCGAGGGCGTCATCACCCGCATGCTGGCGGCGGGCCGCATCCCGTCGATCATCCTGTGGGGGCCGCCCGGCACCGGCAAGACGACGATCGCCCGGCTGCTCGCCGGCGAAACGGGGCTCGCGTTCGAGCAGATCTCGGCGATCTTTTCCGGCGTTGCGGACCTCAAGAAGGTGTTCGAGCAGGCGCGCATAAGGCGGGAGCAGGGGCGGGGTACCTTGCTGTTCGTGGACGAGATCCACCGATTCAACAAATCCCAGCAAGACTCGTTCCTCCCTTACGTCGAGGACGGCACCATCATCCTGGTGGGGGCGACGACGGAGAACCCGAGCTTCGAGCTGAACGGCGCGCTGCTGTCTCGCGCGCAGGTGCTGGTGCTGAACCGGCTCGACGCGCAAGCGATGCAGGCGCTGATCCGCCGCGCGGAAATCTTCGAGCGCCGCCCGCTGCCCGCGGATGAGGCCGCGCGTGAGGCGATGATCGGCATGGCCGATGGTGACGGCCGCTACTTCCTCAACATGCTGGAGGAGGTGTTCGCCGCGGTGCCGGAGGGTGGCACGCCGCTCGACCCGGAAGCGCTGGCGCGCACGGTGCAGAAGCGCATGCCGCTCTATGACAAGGCGGCGGATGGGCACTACAACCTCATCTCGGCGCTGCACAAGTCGGTGCGTGGTTCCGACCCCGATGCAGCACTCTATTACCTGGCGCGCATGCTGGTGGCTGGCGAGGACCCGCTGTTCATCTGCCGGCGCGTGGTGCGGATGGCGGTGGAGGATGTGGGGCTCGCCGACCCCGAAGCGCTCCACCAGGCGCTGGCCGCCAAGGAAACCTATGATTTCCTCGGCAGCCCGGAGGGAGAACTCGCCATCGCGCAGGCGGTGGTCTATGTGGCGAGTGCGCCCAAGTCGAATGCCCTGTACACGGCCTACAAGGGTGCCATGGAGCGCGCGAAGCAGACCGGTTCGCTGATGCCGCCCAAGATCATTCTCAACGCGCCGACGAAGCTGATGAAGAATCAGGAGTATGGCGCAGGCTACCGCTACGACCACGACCAGCCGGATGCCTTCTCGGGCCAGAACTATTTTCCGGACGGCATGGGGCGGGAGAAATACTACGAGCCCGTCGGGCGGGGCTTCGAGCGCGAGGTGCGGCGACGGCTTGAGTATTGGGCGAAGCTGAGGCGGGAGCGGGGCTCCTCCTGATACCGTCATCCCGGCGAAAGGCGGGATGACGGCCTATTGAGGGATGATGGTGCGGAGTTGCGTGACGTATTCTCTCGGCAATCCATTCTCCTCCGCCCCTGTCAGGATTGCCTGCATGTACGCTGCATTCGGAACATGCCGGCCCGGCTCCTCGCGGGCGAAATAGGTGAGGCAATCCAGCGACTCACCATCCCTCAGCACACGGACGGAACGCCGGTCATAGCGGTTGACGTGCGGTGGCTGTAACGGATCGTAGCCCTCGCGCCTGTCGAGGGCGGCGAAGTCTTGTGCCGTGAGCCGGTACACGACCCCCCATACCTCCGCGCCCGGCTGCGGCCTGATCCCCGCGACACCGCATTTGCGGATCTTCGAGAATCGGGGAAAGCACAGCGTGTGGTCCTTCAGCACCGCCGTTCCGATCAGCTCATGTCCCGGGCAGCGCTCGGCCATCTGCTGGCGCCACATGTTGGAGCCATAGGCGAAATAGAGCACTATTCCGCCGCCTGCTTCCTGCCGCGGCGGAGAACGTCCTTCAGGAAGTGCCCGGTGTAGCTGCGCTTCTCGCGCACCACGTCTTCCGGCGTTCCCGCGACCACGATCTCGCCGCCGCCGTCGCCGCCCTCCGGGCCCAAGTCGATGATCCAGTCGGCGGTCTTGATAACCTCGAGATTGTGCTCGATCACGACGACGCTGTTGCCCTGGTCCACCAGCTCGTGCAGCACCTCAAGAAGCTTCTTCACGTCGTGGAAGTGGAGGCCCGTCGTCGGCTCGTCGAGCAGATAGAGCGTTCGGCCGGTGGCGCGGCGGGAGAGTTCCTTGGCGAGCTTCACCCGCTGCGCCTCACCACCCGACAGCGTGGTCGCCTGCTGGCCGACCTTGATGTAGCCGAGGCCCACGCGCTCCAGCGTCTCCATCTTGTCACGCACGCTTGGCACCGCGCGGAAGAACTCGGCGGCCTCGGACACCGTCATGTCCAGCACGTCGGCAATCGACTTGTCCTTGAACCTGATCTCCAGCGTCTCGCGATTGTAGCGGTGGCCGTGGCAGGCATCGCAGGTCACGTAGACGTCGGGCAGGAAGTGCATCTCGATCTTGATGACGCCGTCGCCCTGGCAGGTCTCGCAGCGCCCGCCCTTGACGTTGAAGGAGAAGCGCCCGGGTTCGTAGCCGCGCGCCTTGGCCTCGGGGAGCCCTGCGAACCAGTCGCGGATGGGCGTGAAGGCCCCGGTGTAGGTGGCGGGGTTGGAGCGCGGCGTGCGGCCGATGGGGCTCTGGTCGATGTCGATGATCTTGTCGAGAAGCTCAAGCCCCTCGATCCGGTCATGCTCGGCCGGCGCCTCGCGCGTGCCCATGAGCTTGCGCGCGGCGGCCTTGTAGACCGTGTCGATCAGCAGCGTGGACTTGCCACCGCCAGAGACACCGGTGACGCAGGTGAAGACGCCGAGCGGGATTTCCGCCGAAACGTTCTTCACGTTGTTGGCGCGCGCACCTTTCACGCGGATGGAGCGGCCCTTCTCCCATTTCCGGCGGACGCCCGGCAGCGGCACGGCCTGCTGTCCGGTGAGATATTGCCCGGTCAGCGACTTGGGGTTCGCCATCACCTCGGCGGGAGTTCCTTGCGCGATGATCTGGCCGCCATGCACACCAGCGCCAGGGCCGATGTCGACAACGTAGTCGGCAAGCCGGATCGCATCCTCGTCATGCTCGACGACGATCACGGTGTTGCCGAGATCGCGCAGCCTGACGAGGGTTTCGAGAAGCCGCGCGTTGTCGCGCTGGTGCAGGCCGATCGACGGCTCGTCCAGCACATAGAGAACGCCGGTGAGGCCGGAGCCGATCTGCGAGGCGAGCCTGATGCGCTGGCTCTCGCCGCCGGACAGCGTGCCCGACGTGCGCGAGAGGTTCAGATAGTCGAGACCCACGTCGACGAGGAACTTCAGCCGGTCACGGATTTCCTTCAGGATGCGCTGGGCGATTTCCTGGTCCTTGGGCTTCAGCTTCGCCAGCAGGTCGACGAACCACGCATTGGCCTCGCGGATGGACATCGCCGAAATCTCGCCGATGTGCTTGCGGTCCACCTTCACGGCGAGCGCCTGCGGCTTCAGGCGGAAGCCGTTGCATTCGGAGCAGGGGTGGTCCGACTGGTACTTCGAGAGCTCCTCGCGCATCCATTCGGAATCCGTCTCGCGCCAGCGCCGCTCGATGTTGCCAATGACGCCCTCGAAGGGCTTCTTGGTCTTGTAGGCGCGGATGCCGTCATCATAGGTGATGGTGACTTCTTCCTCGCCCGTGCCGAACAGGATCGCCTCGCGCGCCTTCTTCGGAATGTCCTTCCACGGCGTGGACATCGAGACCTTGTAATGCTTGGCCAGCGCCTCAAGCGTCTGGTTATAGTAAGGAGATGTGTTGCCGGTGCGCGCCCAGGGCAGGATCGCGCCCTCCTTCATGGAGAGCGACGTATCAGGCACAACGAGGTCCGGCTCGAAGTGGAGCTCGGTGCCAAGCCCATCGCATTTTGGGCAGGCGCCATAGGGGTTGTTGAAGGAAAAGAGCCTGGGCTCGATCTCATCGATGGTGAAGCCCGAGACGGGGCAGGCGAAGCGCTCGGAGAACAGGATGCGCTCATGCGTCTCGTTCTTCGACTTGTTGGCGCCTTCCTCGGAGGTGGCAGAGGCGGGGAGCGGCTTGTCGGCGAATTCGGCCACCGCCAGCCCATCGGCCAGCTTCAGCGCCGTTTCGAAACTGTCGGCCAGCCTTGTGGCGATGTCGCCGCGCACCACGACGCGATCGACCACCACGTCGATGTCATGCTTGTACTTCTTGTCGAGGGCGGGAACGCTGTCGATCTCGTGGAACTGCCCGTCGACCTTCACGCGGGTGAAGCCCTTCTTCTGAAGCTCGGCCAGTTCCTTGCGATACTCGCCCTTGCGCCCGCGCACGATGGGGGCGAGGAGGTAGAGGCGGGTGCCCTCGTCCAGCGCCATCACGCGGTCGACCATCTGGGTGACGGTCTGGCTCTCGATGGGAAGGCCGGTGGCGGGCGAATAGGCGACACCGATGCGCGCGAAGAGCAGGCGCATGTAGTCATAGATTTCAGTGACGGTGCCGACGGTCGAGCGCGGGTTGCGGCTCGTCGTCTTCTGCTCGATCGAGATGGCAGGCGAGAGGCCGTCGATCTGGTCGACGTCCGGCTTCTGCATCATCTCGAGGAACTGGCGTGCATAGGCCGAGAGCGACTCGACATAGCGGCGCTGTCCTTCCGCATAGATCGTGTCGAAGGCCAGCGAGGACTTGCCGGAGCCCGACAGCCCGGTGAACACGATCAGCTTGTCCCGCGGAAGTTCGAGCGAGACATTCTTCAGGTTGTGCTCGCGCGCACCCTGGATGGAGAGGACTTTCTTGTGCTCTGGCATGGCTCACCGGACTAGATCAAAAAGAGAACGCCCGCAAGGAGGCACCCACGCGCGCAGAGGAGATACGCACGGCTGTCATCGCCAGTTCGGGTTATCAACACCATCGAGCGGCGACAGCCTGCCTCCCGCCCCGAATCACGGGCGAACGGCTAGAGCCTTAGCAACAAAGCACCCCGCTCTCTTCCCGTCCCCCTTGTGGGGAGGGGCAGGGGTGGGGGTCGCTCCGAACTGAAGCACCACCAGACCCCCACCCCGGCCCTCCCCACAAGGGGGAGGGGGAACTTCGAGACCCGTGACCCCGCACGACATCCTCCGCAAGACATTCGGCTATGAGACCTTCCGGCCCGGCCAGGAAGGGATCGTCACGACCCTGCTCGAAGGGCGCAGCGTGCTGGCCGTGATGCCAACAGGGTCGGGCAAGTCGCTGTGCTACCAGGTGCCGGCGCTGGCGCGGGGCGGGCTGGCCATCGTGGTCTCGCCCCTCGTCGCGCTGATGCAGGACCAGGTGGCGGCGCTGAAGCTTGCTGGCGTAGCGGCGGAGACGATCAATTCCTCGCTGAGCCGCGAGGAGAATGTCGCCATCTGGCGCAAGGTGGCGGCAGGCGAGGTGAAGCTTCTCTACCCCTCGCCCGAGCGGCTGATGACGGAGCGGATGATCGCGGCGCTTTCGAAGCTCGACGTGCAGCTGATCGCCATCGACGAGGCGCATTGCATCTCGCAGTGGGGGCCGTCCTTCCGCCCCGAATACGACATGCTGCAGACGTTGCGCCAGGCCTTCCCCGGTGTACCCATCGGCGCCTTCGCGGCGACGGCGGACGAGGCCACGCGGCGCGACATCGTGGGCAAGATCTTCGGCGGTGACGCGGAGGTCTATGTGGCGGGCTTCGACCGGCCCAACATCCACCTCGCCGTGGCGCCCAAGGACAATGCGAAGCAGCAGCTCCTCGACTTCCTCGACGGGCGCGAGGGCCAATCCGGCATCGTCTATGCGCTGGCGCGGAAATCGACGGAGGAACTCGCAAGCTTCCTCGTTTCGAAGGGCCGCCGCGCCATCGCCTATCACGCCGGCATGGGCGCGGAGGACCGCGCGGAGGCGCAGAGCCTGTTCATGACGGAGAAGGGCATCATCGTCTGCGCAACGATCGCCTTCGGCATGGGGATCGACAAGCCGGACGTGCGCTTCGTCTTCCACGCCGACCTGCCGTCCTCGCTCGATGCCTATTACCAGGAGATCGGGCGCGCGGGGCGGGACGGCAACCCCGCGGATGCCCGCATGGTCTTTGGGCTTGCCGACATCCAGCTGCGCCGCCGCTTCATCGACAAGGAGGAGGGTGGCGACGAACGCCGCAGGCGCGAGCACAAGCGGCTCGATGCGCTGGTGGCCTATTGCGAGGCCCCCGAATGCCGCCGCCAGAACCTGCTCTACTATTTCGGCGAGGAGTCGGAGCCTTGCGGCAATTGCGACGTCTGCCTCGACCCCGCGCAACTCGTCGATGGCACGGCGGAAGCGAAATGGGTGATCGAGGCGGTGAAGGCGACGGGCCAGCGCTTCGGCGCGTCGCATGTAGCCGATGTGCTGGCGGGCAAGCCGAACGACAAGGCCGAGGCGCTGCGCCAGACCGAGCTTGCCGTCTTCGGCATCGGCAAGGCGCATGGCCGCCAGCACTGGCAATCGATGATCCGGCAGATGGTGGGCGGGGGATATCTCACGATCGACGTGGCGGGCTATGGCGGTCTCTCGCTGTCACCCAAGGCCCATGCGCTGATGCGCGGGGAGGGCGCGTTCCGCCACCGGCAGTCCGTCCAGAAGCCGTCGAAAAAGGCGGAGCGGGCGCGGAAGCTCACCGCGGCGGTCGAGACGGAGGGCGTTTCGGAGGAGTTGCTCCAGCGCCTGAAGTCACTCCGCGCCAGGCTGGCGCGCGAGCGCCGTGTGCCGGCCTATGTGATCTTCACCGACCGCACGCTGATCGACATGGCGGCCAAGCGCCCACTCACCCGCTGGGACTTCGGCGAGGTCAACGGTGTGGGCGAGTCGAAGCTGATGCAGTTCGCCGAGGTCTTCCTCGGCGAGATCAGGGCGTTTGTGGAGAGTGGGGCTGCCCGTCCCTAAGCTCCGTCACTCCAGCGAAAGCTGGAGTCCAGCTTCTGTCGTCAAGCGGGCTGAAGTAAAGCTGGACCCCAGCTTTCGCTGGGGT